>JAKUNY010000209.1 GCA_022451765.1 Candidatus Poseidoniaceae archaeon | reverse complement strand
TCGGCTCCTCGCTGTGGTCCTCAAGAATGATTATTGTTCACGCCTTGAAAAATGTACCACAACGCGTACCAAAACACGTTCCTTGGCCCCTTTATCTGTTCGTCATTGGCGCTCTGGGGCTTGTGCTTCTTAGTGGTGGATTATTCGTCATTGGTAGCGGTGCTCTCGCCCACAGTGTTTGGATTGTGCTAGGATGTTCAGTGGTGTTGTTCCTCTGCCCAATCCTGTTCTGGATTCTGCCTGTGCTGCGTACGAAGCGTGCACCTGATGGTTCATTACCGACCTTCCGCGAGGCACCTCGAAGAACGATTGGTCTCATTGGCGTGTTCCTCCTCATATGGACTGCATTACCCTCGAGTTTGGACCCTGTACGTGCTGATTTAACACCAAATGAATTTTCATTTATTATCATTGGATTGGTTCAGGTACTCGCTGGGGTTCTTGTGCTCTCGTCGTTGGCTCCTTTGATGATTCGAGGTCTTCTCCGACTCGCATCCTTCCGCAGCGGACCAGTTGTTCCCGTTGCTCTCTCCTATCCTCTCCACAAACCTTTGCGGACGGCTGTCGTCATGGGTATGTTTTCGATTACCGTTTTCTCAGTCGTTGTTTTGAGTGGCTACACCCTTCAATTTGAAAATTATTCGAGTACTTTTGTCGAGGAATCCGAAGGAGAATTCGAGTTAATGTTGACCGCAGCACGATCTCGTCCACTGCAGCTCGAAGGCCCCATCTCTGAATGGGAACTCGAACACGCAGATGGGGACAGTATTGATGCTGTGGGGCGGGTTTATCGCACGCAGGCGTTTATCGAAAATGAAGAAGCAGAGCGTTCCCCCTACATACTCCGAGGCGTTGATGGAGGGTTCGCCGACCACGGGGGGCTCCCTCTCCATATTTGGGACGCTTCACTTGGTGATTCCTCTGAGGAGGCTTGGTCAACAATGTTGCAGCGTGGAGACGTTGTTTTTGTCGATGCATCCTTCGGCTTAGAATCCTCAATCGACGGAGCGAATGTCGGCGTGTTCTCAGTTTTGGTTGGCGAGAACATTACAATCATCGATGCACAACAACCGAGCCATCGTCGGGAAATGGTTGGTGGGGGTATCCTCGAACAATCTTCGTATCTGTTTTCAGCAGGCGTTTGGATGCCATCTGAGCCAGTTATCGAGCAGTACGATGGTTCTCTAACACGAGTCTACGTTTCTGTTTCAGAGAATAGTCGGGCCTCTGAGGATTTTGAATCCGACGAAGTGCGCTATTTCTCCGCTGCAGGCAAGTCAGCTTCTGAAAGAGAAGCAGCAACAGAATTAGCCGAAAACCTGCGTCTTGATTTGGAAAAGGAGGGCGTTGATGTTTCCTTGATTGCAGAAGACGTTGCGCTCATTCAAGCACTTGTGCTCTCCATACTTTCACTGTTTGAAGGATATCTCGCAATTGGATTGATTATTGGAATTGCCGGTATTGGCGTCGTAACCTACCGTTCGGTGTCCGAACGCCGAAAACACATCGGCATGTTGCGTGCTCTTGGTTTTACGAAAGGAATGGTGATGCGTGTTCACCTCATCGAGATCGGCTGGATTTCGCTGCTGGGTATACTCAACGGAGTCGTTGTAGCACTCATGTTTCATGTTGGCCTACATTCTGCAGTCTGGGAGGAAGAGGGAGCTGTTCTCGTCCTCCCTTGGGCAACAGTGTTGTGGGTCGTTCTAGGTGGAGCGGTATTGGTTTACCTTGCAACATACTCTCCCGTGCGGGCTGCATCGAAGATCGAGCCGTCAGAGGCATTACGTTCAGCAAACTGAGTCGCGCGATGTCTTGCCGTGCAATGTTTTAACTCATTTTTATTTTTATATGAGATTTCTATTATATTCCCACCCATAGTATATATACGTCATTTCTCGTAGGGCGAGTTACCGCCCATATTGGAGTATATGACATGAGAAAAATTACCCCTGTAATGCTCGTGCTGTTGTTGGTTGCTAGCCTAATGGCGAACATTGACATCACACAATTAGAAACAAACGAAGTAATCGAGGACACAGGTGCCCGAAACGGCGCTGATGCTGAACTCGTTGCTATTACTTCACCGAAAGAAACCCAGTGCAACCCGACGTGCCGCAATGAAATCTTCGTTGGTCAAGAAACGACCTTCGAAGTCTTCATCCAAAACTCTGGTGACCAGCCAATCACTGAACTCGGTTACAAAGCCGCAGTTTGGATTGCTGATGGAAATGGAAATCCCATGATGCTCGCCAAGGATGCATCAGGTGCCGATCTCGAATTCGACAACCCTGATGTTATTTGCGATGATGCAAGCGTTTGCGATGACCAATCCCTCGCTGCTGGCGCAGTTCTGAAGGGTGGCAAAACCACCATCCAATACGGAGGCGGCGACGCAACCTGGACACCTGCTGCTGGTATTTACGTCATCCAAATCGAAACCTACTCTGACCAAGATGTCGACCCGGGCAATGACGTTCAACAAGTCTATGTGGAAGTCGTTGACTACCTCGACGTTGAAATCGACATTGAGTGGGATGATGGATCTGTCGTCGCCACCGGCGAAGGCGCGAAAGCGTTTACTGTAAGCGTCATGCTTAACGGCTCTTCCGACTTCATCACGCACAACCTTACCATGAACATCGACGTCTCAGGCGATGTTGCCTCAGCATCCGGACAAGACATCGCTGATCTCAAGTCTGCAACGCTCGGCTCCCTTGTACACTCTGTGAACGTCGGTACCGACCA
>JAKUNY010000208.1 GCA_022451765.1 Candidatus Poseidoniaceae archaeon | reverse complement strand
ATACCACAACAGCCTCGCTTGTTGGCAATCCTGTCGGGCTCTATCCAAACGGAGAAATTTATGAAATCATCACAACACACACGGTTTCCTCATTGACCGGTTCGGCATTCCAAGAAGCCACACTCATCTTTGAGTCTGCAACAGGAATGATTGAATTATCGTACTCAGACTTGAATGGATTTATTGAAGTTGAGAACTCGAACAATTACATCACACTGCAATCTTCGTCTGTCGCAGACATTACAGAAGGCAAAGAAATCACGTGGCGCTTTACCGTTAACAATGTCTGGGAGGATACGCAAGAAGTGCGCATTTATGCCGGACAGACCGCAAACAATGGCGTGAACGGATTGCCCGATGCCATCGTTTTGGCACCGATTGGTGGAAACGCAGTCGAGAACGATGCAGGAATTATCTCCTTCGAGGTTCTGAATGAAGAGGGAGTTAGCCAAGATCTCGATGCAGGAAACTCAAACCGCTACGTTCGCATGACCGGTAGCGTTCGACTCGAATCAATCGATGTAGCTCCAGATCCGCTGAGTTACTTCACAGTTGTAGAGGAGCGAAGCATCAACAGCTCCGGCGAAACGCCTGTCTTTGAGTGGACTGAAATTGCAAACCAGACAGGAACAATTGGAGGCGATTTCGATTGGACCATGGATTTGGGTCCAACCACTGCTGGTGAGCATTACTATCGATTCCGATTAACCGGTTACGAAGGCGGTGACACCGTTTGTCCAACATCGGTTTATCGCCCGGATGATGCATGCGCAATTCCATTCAACCTCACGATTGACCAATTTGCCCCTGAACTTGTCTCGGTCAAGGTACTGAACGGACAGGTTGACCCGAACTATGAATCAAATTGGCGAAGTCTGGTCGACGATACCTGGGTTATTCCATCAAATAATCAATACATTAAGGTCGGAGTAACAGACTTCCAAGACCTACCAGCAACGATTAATCTCTACTATTGGGTCGAGTATCAACACGATCAAAACCAGGATGGAGTTGCTGACGAAAATGAGTATGCCATGGTTTCATTGACAAGCGATGGCGCATATCCAACGGCGAATTACACAGGCAATTACAACGACTTGGCAAACCAAGAGCAAGACCCAGTGGGGCGTGTGAGCATGTTCCTCGAAGGCTTTGACCTCGCTGGAAACGCTATCGATGGGGGATCCTTCGGCATTTTTGATGATGAGGTCACGTACGCTTCGATGCCTTCCAGGTCACCAGAGATTCTCAAGTTCAACATTGAGAATTCTGCTGGACGGCCATTGCTCAATTCAAACCATCCATCCTACGAGGGTGATTGGAATCAAACCATGTATGCAGGAAACGAATACCATCTCATTGTTGAGGCAGAAGACCGAAACGGTTGGAGGGACATCGATTACATTCAGGTGGATTTGACCAACGATCGAGATGACCTCACACTGTACTACTTCCCTCGTAACGAGACAGCGTGGACAGACAGTCCACACATCACCATTGTTCCTGAAGGTGAGAACTCTGATGGTCCACGGTTGCTGCGAATGGATGGTGACTATCTCGTCAATCCATTTACGGATGAGTTCTATCTCGATTTACCAATCCGCATTAACTGGGGAATTGTTGGCTTGCAAAGCCTTGCCTCTCCTGTAATCTCAATCGCCGATTTGGATGGAAATGATAAGCGAAAGATTGTCGGCTCAACAACTGAGATTACCCAGTGGTACTACTCCGATGGAATTCGACTTGACATTCGAACCGATGAGGCGAACGATTTGATGATAACACCGTTCTTTAGCGACATCAGCCCACCGATTACTGCGGATGTTCGTGAGGGTTATGTCTACCCAGGAAACACGATTGCTTTCGAAGGCCAATACGCTTACATCGATGGTATCTTGGACAGCGTTTACATTCTTCCAGAAATGGAGTTGACGCTCGAAATCACACGGTTGGAAGCACAGCCAAGCACAGTTGGAGGCGTTCAATACTTCGCATACGGTGCTGGTGGTGCGGACGGAACCAAACAGGATGGACAACCAACGTATCATACCTTCAAGGGTGGTGCATTCAACATCAACATTACAGCTCCAACCTCAACGAACGAATACACTTACCAGTTCAAACTCGGCAACCTTCCTGAGGGGGCTCTTGATACAACGGAAGCCGCCTGTGCTACATCGACCTCCTTTGGATGCGGTGATTTCGTTATCAAGGTAGACGCAAACTCACCTGCTGTTCGAGCAAACACATGGACAGCAAGGGATGAAGCTGGCACCGTTCTGGAAGAATCTGTTTCGACTTCCAACTTCAGATGCATCGACGTTACGATGCAAATCGACGAGAAGGAAGCCTTGTTCCAGGGCGATGTCTCCGTCGCATGGAAATTCTACATCGATCCAACAAACGACGTCACTTGGCCGTTCTATGGCCAAATTCACGGCATTGATCCACTTACTGCACCGCTTTCATTGACGCCGGTTGCTGGTGGATATGCGGCGAGCGCTGATTGTGTTGACCTTTGGCCTTCCGTTGACCAAGAACTCCCAACACAGGAACAAATCAACAACATCGAAGTTGTGTTTTGGGTCGTAGGTGCTGATTCAGCGGGCTCTGCTGGTCTAGGCGGAGGTCCAACTGGAGACGGAGCGATTGCGCCGATTTATTCCGGTGAGGCTCGTTACAACTCGATGTACGACTTTATCTTCGAGGAAGCAAGTTACTCCGTCAAGGAGATCGATCTTTTGCAACGTTCGCCAGAGGTTGGTG
>JAKUNY010000207.1 GCA_022451765.1 Candidatus Poseidoniaceae archaeon | reverse complement strand
CCCCGCATGGATTTGTGCTTACATCTGCATGAGTGCTCCGTTAGGAAGGATTGTCGATCGTCACATCAAGTTGATTCGGTATCGAAAGCATCATATCGTCCTTGCGAACGAAAAGCTGAGTGAACCATTGCTCCATCTTGTGGTGACAGATGACGGTGCGAAATCGAAGCAGGCGAAACAACGCAGGAAGCGCTCTCGTAAGAATGGCCCAAAGAAGCAAGCAAAATCCACTGCTGTTGAAACTCCGAAGACTACGAAGAGAAAGTCGAAGGAAACTTCAGAGGTTTGTCCAAATTGCATGAGCGACGACGTTCATCGCAAGGGGCCTCGCAGTTACCGTTGCAATGTGTGTTATCACGAATGGGTGTGAACGATGGCCCTCATCACCATCTCTGGTCATCCAGGGAGTGGAACGAGCACACTCGTTCAACTTCTTAGCGAGGCTAAGGGTTGGTCTTCATTGAATGGGGGTGATTTGTTTCGTCAGGAAGCGAAAAATCGTAACCTGAGTCTCGCTGAATTTGGCCAACTATGCAAAAACAATCTCGACGTGGACAGGGAACTTGACAAGCTCCTCCAAAATGAAATGCTCAGAGAGGACAACAATGCTCCATCAATAATCGAAAGCCGCCTCGCAGGTTGGTGGGCGCATAAACTTGGACTTGACATCCCAAGGGTTTGGCTCGAAGTCAATGAGATGGAACGAGCAAAGCGTGTAAAAGCGAGAGAAGGTGGATCAATTGAACAGATTATTGAAGAAAGCAATCAGCGAGCTAAGGTTGATGCACAACGATTTCTTGAGTTGTACGATTTACTGCCAGAGCAAAACGAACCATACTCACACATTATCGATGCCAGCAGCCTAAACCCTCAAGAAGTGCTGGCCCGGGTTCTTGAAATTGTGGAGGGCGAAGAATGACAGGCATCATAGTTCTCGATGAAGAGGCGAAAACCGACGATGCCATCGGTACCTATCCTGATCAGAAGACCATTGAGCAACGTCTCGAATCAGGATTCTTTCTCCTCGACAAAGGAGCAGGACCTACTTCACACCAAGTCGCAGCATGGGTTCGAGACATGCTCCAACTGCCACGTCTTGGTCATGGTGGAACACTCGACCCTTTCGCAACAGGCGTTTTACCTCTCATGGCTGGAAAGGCGATGCGGCTGACGAAGCAAATCCTTGAACACAACAAAACCTACATTGCAGTCTTCCGATTCAAAAACGATGTTGAACAGGAAGCACTGGAAAACGTGTTGAAACAGTTGTCCGGGCGCATCTACAACGTTCCTCCTGAAATTTCTGCAGTTCGAGTTCAAGTTCGTACTCGAAAAATACACGATTTCTCAATCCTTGACCAATCACCGAAGCACGTTGTAGCGAGAATCGGGTGTGAAGCAGGAACCTACATTCGGACCATGGCAAGGGACATGGGTCTTCTTCTCGATCAACCCGTTGAGCTCAAGGAATTACGACGTGAAGATTCTGGCCGATTCAATCTCGACCATTGCGTAGAACTCCATGAGATTGCAGACGCCATCTGGCTCTGGAAGGAGTGCAACAATGGAGAGGCTTTGATGCGAATGCTCCATCCAACCGAGAAACTTCTCACAGATTTGCCAAGAATCGTTGTCAAGGACAGTGCTGTGGCTGCGCTTGCGCATGGAGCCCCGCGGTTGCGTCCTGGCCTTGTTTCAATTCCTGATAACCTAACATCCGGTCAGAACGTTTTGGTCACAAGCATCAAAGGCGAAGCAGTCTGCTTTGTCAAAGTCAACACGGACAGTGAGAGCATCACCAAAATGGAGAGGGGCGAAATCGCTCGACCGTCAGCTGTGCTGATGAGCGATGACGTTTATCCTCGTCGATGGTGATCATGCTTCAAAATACTCTTCGTAAATGAATTCCTCAGTTTCAATTCTTATTTTCAATTCTGACATGTCCCCACATCCATTCCATCAGCATTGCTGAACGACCCCCACAGTCTTGGAACATACACAGCAAAAAATCTCACCGTTATGAATGTTAACGTCGTTTTCAACATTATCCGACAAGGGAAGAGCGATTTCACTTTGCACTCATTCCCCAAAGAAAACAGGTTCGTCACCAGATTTCCATTGCGGATGCTTGACCATGCAATCAAGGAACACCTTACTTGTCAAAATCGATGACAGCCAACGATGGAGATTTGGAAGTGGCAGGTTGTCGAACCACGACCGGTCGGTGTTTGCAAATTGTCTCACAAAGGGTGCTAGTGCATGGTCGGCAATTGTACAATCTTCTCCACAAAGATACGGCGTTTGCATAAGACGCTTATCGTATCGTTCAAGAAATTCAACAACATGGTCCCTGTGTGCCTCTGGCGCGAGTGGATTTTCATATCGATTGTTGTACTTGTAACGGTCCAAATGATGTTTAAAATCACCATCGTTTCCATCGATGAGTTCCTCCCAATCACCCACAAGATAGGTTTCATCGAGTGACCAAAGCATAATGTCCAGGCTCTCCTCAATCACTGTTCCATCTGGAAGAAGTAATACCGGAACGGTACCTTTCGGTGAGATTTCCATCATGTGATCTGGACGGTCCCGCAAAACAACCTCTCGAAGTTCCACTTGAATACCACCCGTAAGGAGAGCCATCCTTGCACGCATGGCGTATGGGCAACGACGAAAACTGTAGAGAATTGGCAACGTCATTCAATCACTCATACTTCCGAATCTTCGCAGGTGCAAGGAACCTAAAGCCGACGATTATGAAAATCAAAGCGATGAGACTTCCAACATAAATTGTG
>JAKUNY010000206.1 GCA_022451765.1 Candidatus Poseidoniaceae archaeon | reverse complement strand
CGATGCTTCAGCGTTTTGACTGGCCTCAGCAACGCCAATAATGCAGGCTGCTGTGACTCCGGCCCCGCCACCCGAAACAAGCCAGACATCATCAGATTCGAGTGGTTGCACGTCTCCAACAACATCCTCTGCAAATGCAGCGAGTAGCCATCTTCGGCCATCTCGATCCAAACCAATTTCGACCTCACCTGCTCGTTCAAACAGCTCGGTTTCAATCTGCTCAGCCGCTGTCGCAGCATCGAAGATTAGTTCAGGGTGAACGTCGAGTGCTCTGGTTCGTAGATTTGGCCGCTCAAAGGCGTACGATTTTGTGACTCCGGAGGCTGCGCACTGAATGGAATTGAAACGCTCACCGATGTTCCCGTGTCGGCCATCCATTGCAGTAACACTAGCGACAAGGCCTTGACTCAGACCGGCCAAATGAGCATCCATTCCTTTGAGGAGTCCAAACCAACCATGTGCTGCTAACGAAATTTGAGCTGACGGTAGTGTATCCTCGGACCAGCTCGCTGAAGCTAGTTTCATTGGTGCAAGATGGAGCATGCCAACGACGTTCATTGAAGATAGTGAGGTTGTGATGGATTCGATGTGTTCTGGATTTGCGGGGTCCCCACGATGAACGGTTCGGCCATGTTCGGATTGAATCGTTACGTCTCGAATTCCGACTTCGAATCCAATTCGAACCGTGGAGAGTCCTCTCTCTTCGAGACGTGAGCAAATGTGTTCTGCAATCCCCCATCCATCATCGGTGACTGCGATTGTTCCTTCAAGCGTGAGTTTTGAAGGAACAGATTCGGCTTGTTCGACCTCGACCTGCCATCGTCGGCAACCATCATGCTCAATTGGAAGGGGCGATTTAACCGACTGTGGTTCAACAGCGGTTTCAACGATTGGTGAAGGTTCAGCAGTTTGCCCACCTCCTTTCATCCTGACGATGTAAGCAACGAAGTGGTTGAGTGTTGGATGGTCGGAGAGCAAGAAATCTTCATCGACAGGTAAGGCGAATATCTCGCGAACGTCGACCATGATTTCGGCCTGTTTTACGGTATCAATTCCGAGTTCGCCTTCAAGATCTTGATCCATTTCGATGAAATCTGCCGGATAGCCAGTGTGTTTGACAACGACCTCAATAAGAGATGCTTGGATGCCTGTATCACTGGGCAGAGCGGCAACTGGTGTTTCGACGGGTGCGTGTACTGGCTCTGGAATTGGTGTGGGTGTAGAAACAGGAGCCGGGGCGAAACCTCCCATCATTCGAACAATGTAGGCAATCATATGCGACAGTGTTGGGTGGTCGGAAAGCAGGAAGTCTTCATCAACTGGAAGATTGAACAGTTGACGAATATCAACCATGATCTCAGCTTGCTTGACTGTATCAATGCCTAACTCCCCCTCAAGGTCCTGATCCAACTCAATAAAGTCGGCTGGATAACCTGTGTGTTTTACGACGACATCAATGACTTGTTGCGTCATGGCTTCGTCAGACACAGGAACTGGTTCTGTTGAGGTTTCAGCCAGTGTTTCTTTCTCGGCTACATCTGCTTCAGATGGCTCCTCTACCGTTGGAGGGGGCAATGTGGGTGCCAATGCTTCGCCACCTTGCATTTTCTGAATGTATCCAATCATGTGATTCAATGTTGGATGATCGGAGAGTACGAACGCCTCATCAACTGGGAGATTGAAATGCTGGCGTATGTCGACCATAATTTCCGCTTGTTTTACCGTATCAATTCCTAATTCACCTTCCAGATCCTGATCCAGTTCAACAAAATCTGCTGGGTATCCAGTGTGCTTGACAACCACACCGATAACAGTCTGGACAATGTCTTCGCTTGCAGAGGTTGTGGTTTGAACAGGTTCTGGAACAGGCTTGCTGACAGGAGTTGCTGGTTCCGGCTCGGGTAGCACTGTTTCAACAGGAGGTAGTTCCACAGGTGCTTCATGTTGCGGTAGGCCCTCGTACGGTGCTGTAATGCCGTATACTTCACCCTGAATGCCACCGTGAAGATTGTCATCCCCATCAACATATGCAACCAGTTTTTTGTCGAGCAAACGAAGTTGAATATCTTGCGAGCCTGCAAGACTACGGCACCACGACAGGAGACGTTTTCCGTCAATTCGTTCACCGACGATCGGCCAAGCACGTACAAATGAAAGTCCGATTTGCGACCCAAATCCAGCGCCAAATCGTAGACCATAGGTCAAGTTTGGATAATCTCCTCCCTTCGAGAGATTCAAATTGCCAAGTTCCTCATCGGCTACTTTATGATTTGCAATTGGAGGGATTCGCTTGGTGAGCAAGCCATAGAACATGCTCGCATCTTCGATTCCAACAGCCATCGGGTGGCCAGTAAATCCTTTGGTATTGGCAATGAGCATCGAATCCGTGCTCTTCCCGAACGTTTGGCGTAATGCTTTGACCTCACTCTGTGCACTACCGCCACGAGCAGGCGTGTAGGTCTCATGCGAATAGAACACCAAATCTGCAGCAATCGCATGCCGGTCCAAACCCCAACGGGTTTCCATCTCACCGATGAATTCGTTGACTGTTTTTGCAACATGTTCCACATCGAGTCGAGTTCCATGATAAGCAGAATTCGCTGTTTTTGCTCCAAGCAATTCCGCAATAGGTTGAACGCCGCGCTCATCTGCTGAACTCTTTCGTTCAACAACGAAGGATGCAGCACCCATACCCATAACCATCCCATTTCGTCGCTTATCGAATGGCAAGGCTGCCTCTTCAACGATGTTGCTGGTTGACGCAGCGCCACTGGAAGCAAAGCCGCTCGCCATCCATTCCCACAAATCGTCGCCCGTCAC
>JAKUNY010000205.1 GCA_022451765.1 Candidatus Poseidoniaceae archaeon | reverse complement strand
ACTTACGGACCACTGTTCAGAGAGAAACATCCACTATGAGACAGAAACATCTGTTTTGTTTGAGCTTGAGGGTATCCCAACAGAAGAAGTTGGCCTCCCCGCTGGTGACATCGACTTCTCAATTTCAGACACTGTGACAGACATGTACGATGGTGATGTTGAGATCTTCTTCATGGGCGGTGGAATGGAGTTGCTCGATGAGCCAACGCAAATGATTACCATTGATGATGGAAGCACCATCGAAGTACACCAAGCCTATGCTTCACCTACTCCAATCGCCTTCCCCGCAATGTGGGCCATGATGTGGGCGAACTCAGTGGTTGGTAGCGGAGACTACCCAGGAATCGTTGATGCTCTCCTCAGTGACGAGAATTTCGAAGAACTCTTTGGAGACTTGGCTAGTGGAGGCGAAGAAGACGAGGGTGATGAGGAATACTTCGTCTGCGCAAACCTCATTGAGATACCATACGAGTATGTCGTAGATGGAATCGATGACTGTGGCGACAACTCGGATGAAGAGTTCATTTGTGATGACGGCCAGAGCGTCCACCCATACAATGTCAAGGACGTAATGGAATATTGCGCAAACGGTGAAGATGAAACCAGTGGGCAAGCAGAGCAACTGGATGTTTACATCTACATGGGCGAATCCAGTGAGTCAGAGATGAACTTCAACTACGATGTGTATGGCATGGAATACGATGAGAATTACGAGATTTCTTGGACAGTTACCGATGATGAGGGAACAACCTCCGACGCAGGTTCAACCGCCGTCGCAGATGGTTCTTGGGACGCTTACGGAAGTGCCACCGCTCAGATCAATGGATTTGGCGAGTACTGTGTTGATCTTGAAGTTACACGAATCAGCGATAGTGAAGTTGTCGGTTCAGAGCAAGAATGCCAATCTGTTTCACAAGATCTTGAACCAAGCGATCGTCTTATGACCATTTTTGAAGCTCTAGCCGAGTCAACTCTTGACAACACAATGGAATCCTTTGGACAAAACATGGAAAACCGCTTGTCGAACTTTGAGGATGATTATGATGTTGCATACGAAGACGGCATGATTTACGCACTGTACGATGATGCAACCAATCGCTTCGTAGGTTTCCAGCTGGTCGCATCGCCGGGTGGCACACAATGGTACACACTCATTGGACCTGAGAGCAATGCATACGGAACCCCCGAGCGCGGTGTCTCTGTGACCTACTTCACAGGAATTGCCGCTACAGAAGAGGCAGAAGAAATTGAAGATCAAACCGATTTGACCGATCTTGTTGATATCACACAACACAACACCGAAGAGGTTGAAGCAGTCAATGAAGGGGTTGACCCTGCAACACTTCCAGAAGAGCCGAATACAACCGAAGAAGACGATGAAGCTGTTGATGAAGTAACAGAAGATGAAATCTCAAGCCTTCTGCCGTTCCTCTCACCAGTAACGACGCTTGCGATGATTGCGCTTGCAGGAATGTTTGTATCAATCCGTTTGAAGGACGAAGAATGAGCGAAGGCGAAGGGCCTGAACCCATTGCTCGCTGGCGAGTCATCGCTTGTTTTGTCCTTGTCGCCCAAGTTGTGCTTTTGCTGGCACTAAAGTCAGCACTCGAAGAAGAAAGTTGGTTCGTTGGAACACTTTCTGCTACGGTCGAAGAAGGCCCTCTCATGCTCGAAGGAGTGGCAGCCAACATCACCATCGATATGCAAAATGATCAGGATGATGTGAGCATCGAATTCTTTGGTCCACTTCGATTAACGCACTGGCAGGATGAGCGTGACAGCAAGGCTGAACTCTCCCAACAAGAAGTCCAGGAGTACGATGAAAATCTGAATGAAACATTTCCGGGACCTTCCCCAAGCACAGTCAAATCAACGACATTCACACTCATCCACCTTGGAATTGGCTTTTCAATCGTCCTGTTTTTCTTTGTTGGTCTTGATCTAAAGAAACAATCGAGCAAAAGATTGTTGACGGTATTGCGCCGATTTACTTCGTTTGCTTCAATTCTGAACACCTTACTGATTGTACTGCTCGTATTGCTCATACTTCCAGTATCTTGGTTTGGAACGGTTGCAGGCAATCCACAGGATTTTTCAAATTCCGATGAGAACGTCGCCTTCCTTGCCCACGCTGATTTTTCGGGTGAAACAAGCATAGGCTTGGATGGATTTGAACTCGAATTTGAGGCAAGCGGGTATGACATTGGAATGGTGCGCCCAGCAAACCGGAGTGCAGGTGAAGCTCAGCCCCCATTACCAGGGAGCACAGATGCGGCCTCGTTTATTTTAATTAGCGGCGAAATGCGAACAGAAACGCCTGCCTTCCTCTCGGAATTTGTGTACTTTTGGATTGTAGTGTGGGTACTCATCCCGTTTGCTTTGTTGATTCAACAACGGGTCGCAATCGATTCAAGGCTCGCATCTATGAAACTGTACGGATAATCACTGCTCAGGCAACGTCCCATTCAAACTGTCTGGATTGTCATCGAGTGGTCCCCACTCAGTCTTGGTCCGTGCCAACCCAAACCTTTTCGCGTAAAGGAATCGGAGATTCTTCCATCCGTCGCCCCATGTATGGATTTCAGCCTCACCAACACGCTCTCGATAAGGAACGGAAATCTCGATGGCCTTTTTTCGACCAAGGTGTTTCCGAGCAAGGATTTTGATCTCTTCTGAAAGCGGCATTCCATCGTTTGTAGGGCGCATCTTTGGGTTGTCAAAGATAGATTTTCTGAACACCCACATCCCAGATTGAGAGTCTTTGATGCCGTAGCCGAACAGCAGTCGAGCATTGAAGGAAAGAGCCCAGTTTCCAAATCCA
>JAKUNY010000204.1 GCA_022451765.1 Candidatus Poseidoniaceae archaeon | reverse complement strand
GCCGTTTATCATGCTTGCACTCGTCAAAGGACTTGGAAAACGGCCGGAGTGCAACGCCCTGTTCGATGACGAAGCTGGTGTTGTCACTCGCCACGAAGCGATTCACTTAGGAATTGCTACACAAACGGACCGTGGTCTCTACGTGCCAGTTGTAAAACACGTCGAGGCCATGGACGTCTGGACCGCTGCAGCCGAAATGGGACGCGTTACTCAAGCAACTCGCGAAGGCAAGGCTGGTGTCGACGAACTTTCTGGTTCCACATTCACCATAACGAGTCTTGGCCGAATGGGTGGTCTAGGTGCAACCCCAATCATCAACAAGCCAGAGGTCGGAATTCTTGGCGTTCACAATGCAAAAGATCGGGCCGTCGTTGTCGATGGACGTATTGAAGTCCGTCGAATCATGAACCTCTCTTCTTCATGGGACCATCGCGTTGTTGATGGGCACGATGGTGCAAGTCTGGTTCAACTCCTCAAGTCGATGCTGGAGCACCCAGCAACCATCTTCATGTGAGGTAATGAAATGAAAACTCGAAATTGCAAAGTATTGGTTATTGGCGCTGGACCTGGCGGCTATGTCGCCGCTATTCGAGCTGGTCAACTTGGAATGGACACCGTTATCGTTGAAGGTCAACGTGCTGGAGGCACATGCTTGATTCGCGGGTGCATTCCCTCCAAAGCATTGATTCATGCTGCTCACACCTTTCACAAACTTGCAGGACATGCGAAGAAAGGTGGTCACATGGGCATCAGTATTCCTGGGCCTGCCGAACTCAAAATGGAAGGGACCATCGCTTGGAAAGACGCAATCGTTGATCGACTCAACAAAGGTGTTGAAGCTCTTCTAAAAAATGCGGGCGTGGAACTTGTTCATGGCTGGGCAGAGTTCCAAGATGCAAAGACCGTCAAGATCGGTAAGGGCAAAGATGCATTGCTTATTCAAGCAGAAAATGTCATCCTCGCAAATGGTTCGATTCCCGTCGAACTCCCGTTTATGAAATACGGTGAACATGTTCTTTCATCCAAGGAAGCGCTCTCCTTGCAGGAATTACCAAAACGCATCGCTGTCGTTGGAGGCGGCTACATTGGGCTCGAACTTGGCATTACCTACCGGATGCTCGGAAGCGAGGTGACAATCATCGAGGCGATGGATTCGATTCTGCCGATTTTCGACAAAGAACTGCGTCGACCGTTGGAGATTGCCATCAAGAAACAAAAAATTTCCGTGAACACAAACGTCTTTGCAAAAGGCATTGAAGAGAACAAAGACGGCAGTGTTGACCTGCTCTACACGCCAAAGGATGCAAAGGAAGGAACAGAACCAGAACGGCTCACCGTGGATAAGGTGCTTGTCACTGTTGGACGACGGCCAATGAGCGCTGCACTCGCGCCGACCGGTGTTGCTCTCGATGAACGCGGTTTCGTAAAGGTCAACAACAAATGTGAGACCAACATGAAAGGCGTTTATGCAATCGGGGACGTTTGTGATTTAGGCGAAATGCTCGCTCACGTTGCATCGTTCCAAGGTGAAATGGTTGCTGAGATTCTTGCTGGTGAAAACCGAGTTTACGAACCTGCGGCTGTTCCTGCAATCGTCTTTACCGAACCGGAGGTTGTTGCAGTAGGTCTTTCTCCCGATGAAGCAAAAGCAGCAGGGCATCCAATTATCACGGGCAAGTTCCCACTTGCAGCAAATGGACGTGCTCTTACTCAAGAAGCAGAAAAAACCGCTGGTTTCGTTCGCGTAACAGCACGCGAAGACGATCATCGGATCCTGGGTATTCAAGCGGTTGGAACCCATATCAGTGAACTTGTTGGAGAATGGACGCTTGCTATAGAAATGGGGGCGCTTCTCGAAGATATTGCTCAAACAATACACGCTCACCCAACCATGACAGAGATGACCCATGAGGGTGTACTCGCTACGCTTGGTCATGCTATTCACTCGATGTGAACTGTGTTTTTACCAAACATGAACTGAATGACGGGAATCCATCTGAATAGAATCGTTAACAAACTGTTGTATAGTCATGTTTTATGTGTCAACCAAGGAGGATTCGGGAATGTCTGACTTATTGGTAAAACTTGAGGCACTTGCCATGGGCATGCCTTCAGATACCAAACACGTCAACAAAGAGAAAATGGGGGGCAAAATTTGCCTGCTCTCCCTCAAATTTGATTCGAGCAACATCGATGTCGCTAAGCGCCTTACAACCGAAGGACTGCGTTTGTCTGAGCGAATTACGTTTATCAGAAACCTGAGCAAGAATGTCGATGCTGAAGTGTTTGAGTTCTCAACATGCAATCGAGTACTCTATGCAGGCTTCGACATCGATCCTGAGACGCTCGCTTCAGGGGTCTCAAAAATGACCGGTCTAGAAGACATCCCATTTCAGGCAATGACCGGGTCGGATGCTTGGAGGCATCTTGTAAAAATTTGCTCTGGATTGGATTCCTTTATGGTCGGAGAACTGCAGGTCATGTCCCAACTCCGTTCGTCGATAAACATCCACAGAGAGAACAATCTCATTCGAACATTCAACCTCGCTTTCTTTGAACACGTAATTTCAGCCACTCGCATCATTCGCAAGGAGCTTGGTTACACAAGCTCCACAGAATCGATGCTCAATCTAGCCACAGCTTCCCTTGAAGCCATCTTGGCCGAAAAAGGTGATGTCTTGTCTGTCGTTTTGGGTTTCGGAGAAATGGGAGTCAAGGCTGTCGAAACACTACAAGAGCTGGGCCAAACCAACATCGTTGTCGTTTCCAGAAACCCAAAAGAATCTGCGAACCGGAATCAAGCCTTGGCAGAACGTTGCAAGATGATATCCT
>JAKUNY010000203.1 GCA_022451765.1 Candidatus Poseidoniaceae archaeon | reverse complement strand
CCGGATTGATCCAACATTCCTATAGCGAGTAAAACACAAAGCATGACTTGGTCAGCGCCTCGGCTAAGATGATCCCTGTCGAGTCCTCGTTTATTGATGAGAACAAACGCCCCGATAGGTGCTGAAAGGAAGAGGATGTCAAACAAAATACCCGCTTGGAACAAACCATCACTGTGTTGTTCAGCAGCCTCGAGCATGAGCGGCATCGCAGATACCGCAATGATGAGGAGCATAAACGCACCTATCATTCGGCTTTGCGATGAGATTTTCTCCATTGAATTGATTTCCCAAAACAAAATGCTGACCGGCAGAACGTACAAACCAACAAGGTAGAAACCATCGCCTGAAATTACATCGGGATTAATTGTGCTTATTCCTATAGTAATTGCAAGCAACGAGAATGCCAATGAAATCCGACCTATGGAGCCGAAGGAGGCCTCATCAAGAATTTCCGTCTCTTCAGGTTCTTTGATGTACCAAGCATTGGTTTCGGAATCATATGCGTAAGCGCCCGCAGCTCTTAATTCGAGTAAGCGGAGCAAACTGCCAACATCAACTTCCACGTCACGGACGGTGTTGAACAGTGCATAGACAATCAGCCCAAGCACGAGGTATTCGAGAGACATTCCGTTGAGTGGCGATATCGTGTAAGAATCTGAAATATTGAGTTTATTTGTGAGCAGCAAACCTGAGCTTATGATGAGTGAGGTGAGAAGTGCAAGCGTTGCGTTGCGTTTCTCAAGGTCGTCTCCATTGCGTGCTTTGAGCATCGACTCATAGACCATCCCAAGCAGATAGACAACGAAAATCCAAGTCACAAACCAATAGTCTGAATCAAGAATTGTGCTGCTTAATGCAATGAATGTGACGGTTTGCACACTGCTCCAAATCGAGACTTTTTCCAGCCGACGTGCCGTTTCGGCGACAATAGCAATGCCGATCGCAATCGCAATATCAACTTCCACTTGGTCGACACCGAAACCAAGGCGATCACTAAGGAGATACGAAAACGACAGGGCTGATAACGTGAGGTTTGCAACCCACATTCGCGTCGCCTTGGCATAGAAGAGCATGTATGAAATCATAATCAAGGCAAGAGTCCACGGAACAATCGCCTCATCACCGTTGAGTGTCCACAATGAAAAGGCAAGCCCAATCGGCATGGCAGGGACCCTGTTTTTATGTGTGGCTGGGAAATATGCGCACAGGACTGTTATCCACAATGCAACAGGTAGCGTGACAATCGCTCCTAGGCCTTCACTGCTTAGAACGGACGACTTTAATGGACCAAGGACAAGATGGAGGTCCTCGACGCTTGCATACAGCATTGCAACCACGACTACACCAATGACGAAGAACGACATCTTCTCAGCAAGGCTTTGCTTCAATCGCTCGTTTCCGGCCATGTATCCCTGGATGATGAGGATGAAGATCAGCAGCGAGAGGGCGCCACCTTCGCCACCTTCTTTGGCGTTATCATTGAGAACTTCGTAGATGATTGGGATGATGCTTGAGACAACGCTTACAACAGCGAAATTGATCGCTTTGTTCGACATTAATGCACTGTACATGGCAAGACCACACAGACCAACAATCGAGATTCCGAGTGGGTATGAGACTTCATAATCGGCGTACACAATCCATCTTCCTACGCCAACCAGCAGCAGCGCAAGCGGAATGTATGTTGCAACTGCCCATCCAAAGGATGTGTCTCCTTTGTACCGATCGAGGATTCGTTGATGAGCGAACCACATAGCAACAGCACCCTAGGCTTGGGCGTAGATCATATTCGGGCCTGGTTTGTACAGTCCCTCAACATCGATTACACCCATGCTGAGTCTTCCTTCGAATATGAGCTCATTCATCGTAAAGAATCCACCAAGATATCGGATGCCCCAAAGTGTTCCAACAGCCATGAAAAAGAAGGAGAGTCCGAGCAGGTAATTTTGAGAAATCATCAGGTGATATTCATTCTTTTTCGCCTGAAATTCAACCATAGAAAGGGCAATTGCTGCAGAAATAAGGCCCCCAGCAAAAAGGACCATGTATCGCTCTTCGCCGACATCTCCGCCGTACGCTATGAGGAAAAGCCCTATCCAAATCCCAACCATTGCTACGCCAAACATGATGATTTCAGTGAATCGTTCGAGTGAATCTCCGTTGGTGTGTCCAGGCGCACGAACTATAACGGGCTTGAATGGGATTTCATCCTCCTCTTTAGGGAAAATCGCATCGTTCGCAATCGATACCATTTGCTTGGGTTTCCTCTGTGGTGCTGGCATTTGAATCAGTACTACACTTGAGGATTACAATATAAATTAACACCCAGCATTAGCACTCAGAGTAGCAATTGAGGTGTGTTTTTTTACACTCGAATTGAAAGAGTTCAAACAATAGTAATTCTTGGGCTAAACATGAGCCGTGTGAAGTTGCCGCGTTTTACGTTAACAATCATTTGTCTTGCCATGTTCATCTTGCCAACAGTCCTTGCGACAGTACCCACTGAATCCACCTCCGACACCGAGGAAGGCTGGTGGGTTGAAACCACAGTCGACCGAGACGGAAACGGTATTGGAGACATGATTGAAGTCCATCAAAAGAACCCATATTTCTTGGATGATGACAAAACGTTGCCATTGATCATCGACTTCTCTTACACTCCGGGCGATGCTGAAATCAAAATGCTTGAGGATCGAGTTGACTACGATCATCAGTGGACATTGAAGGGCATTGATGCTCTCGCTGGGCGGGTTCCTGTTGGCTCCATTCTTGAGGCCTCTCAACTCCCGGGAGTTGTGATGCTTGAACTCGACGGAATTCTAACCGTCGCCAACGGAGA
>JAKUNY010000202.1 GCA_022451765.1 Candidatus Poseidoniaceae archaeon | reverse complement strand
TAATCAAGCGACGCTGATTTCACTCGACTCGTAGATGAGCTTGTTGCTCGCCGCGTCGAGGATCTTGACCTGAACGGTACATGCTGCAGCACAGATGTCATCTGAGCCTTCGCTAACAGTGACCTCTTCACCAAAGCCCCAGTTTCCGTCACCGTTGTCGGTAACGACACAGGCTGTGCCTGCTGTTTGGCCAGGTGTTGTGCATTCGCCGTAGGCACCGCCGTTAGCGGACATTTGTACGATGACTGTTGACCAGGATAGGTCGTCACCAGTGTCCATTGCAACGTAGACCAGTGCTTCGCCTGAGTCTGCGCTTACTGCGTCTGATGCGTCAGTTACAGCGAAATCATACATGGAGAAATCTCCATCTGTGTTTCCTTCTGCGAGCTGGGATGCCCAGACGTACAGTACACCAGCCAGAACCACAGTGATCGCAACCATAAGGATGGTAGCGATAACAGGGCTGACTGCTTCTTCGTTTCGGTTATCTTTTTGCATATTTTTGTCCTCCGACGCCCATAGTGGGCGCATTTCTTCCACCAATAAGATACTATTTAAAGACATCGGGATGAAACGATGAAAATGAAAAGTTATTCGCGATACTGCGGCTCTATTGTTGATAAAAAATAAAATTATCTTATTGCTTCCGAGTGGTACAATCAATTTGTATAGAGCGCATTACTTTCGCTAAATTATAACAAAATGGGTGAACAGGGTGAGAGCTTACGGAGAGGGGATGGGATGCACTCAACGAGAACTTCACAGCCCTGTTCGATGTAGGGTATGCACTTCGCCTTTATATGCGTTATCTGTGTTTCAAAATTCCATTTAAATCTGAAGATTACTCAACAGTAAGAATTTCAGGACCACCATCAGTAACCATGACAGTATGCTCGAACTGACAGATGTTCCCGCCGTCTTTGCACGCAAGAACGTGATACGTTTCTAGGAATCGAATGCTGATCAACTTCTTGACAAGGGCTCTCCACTTGCTTTGGCGTGATTCTTCATCGGCCTCAGGGAACGGTTTCTCAAGCATAGGATATGCCCAACGTTCAGCAAAGGGAAGGGTTGAGTATCGCTCCTCAAGATTGCGAGCCATTTGTGCTCCGAGGGGTTTGAGTTGTCCTTTTGCCCTTGCTTTTCGGGATGTTGTCATCCCGGTTATTCGGTAGATATTGGAGGAATTTGGGTTTCCAAGATTTTTGATCATTCCAGAGGACCCGGTCGTATTAAAAGGTTCAACTGCATAGATGCCTCCTTCTTCGACAACGCCTCTGAATCCTTGATTGTCGGGGCCACATGCATAAGAAGGCACAGAAACGCCTGCATGAAGTTCCCATGGCTTGAGTTGATGACCGCAAAGATTGCGGATGGGTTGGAAACCTGCGTCAAGTGAGGGTTGGGCTGCTGCTTGGCCTACCTTGTACCAAGGAGTGCCTGGATGCATCATCTCAATTGCTGCATCCCTCGCTTCCTTTGCGGCCTTGATTTGTTCGGTGTGTTCATTTCCGTTTCCAATTTCAAAGGTAAGTGCATTATCGGCGAGGTGTCCTTTAATGTGAACGCCAAAATCGATCTTAACACAGTCTCCTTTTTGCAGAATCATTTCTCCATCCCATCCTTCGACATGATTGATTGCATGATCTGTTGTGAAATGTGCAGCTAAATCGTTCACAGCGATTGTACCTGGGAATGCTGGCTTGCCTCCATGCCTGTGGATGTATCGCTCGGCCGATTCAATGACTTCATGGAAGGTTTTACCGGGAGTCAACTCGAGTTTCATCGCTTCGAGTGTACGGCGAGCGACGTGACCCGCATCTTTCCAATATTTCAGTGTCGATTCTTCCACCAAGTGACCACGTCACGCGTAGGTACAACGCCTTCTCTGATAATAGTTACCAATGGGTCGTGAGTCTCAAAGTCGATTTTTACAAAGGTGCTACCGAGTCCCGTGGCTCGCTCTCCTGCAATAACTGCAATTTCTGGAAGCCCAAGTTCCAGAGCAGCCTCAGCAACAGTGTTAGCTGGTTCTTCTCCCGCTTCGTTTGCGCTTGTTGCCGTCACCGGCCCAACATGCTCAGATAGTGCTCGAGCAGAGGGATGGTCAAACACACGTACGGCAACGGAGTTACCGCCGAGACGGATATCAAGTGTTTGCTTTGCGGGATAAATGACGGAAAGGCCACCGCGAGGAAAGGCCGCAACAAACTCGACGATTCGTGGGTCTAGATCAACCAAATCCGCTACTTGGTCGAGAGATGCCACCCCCAGAGATACAGGTTTGTTGGATGATCTCGATTTCAGTTCGAACAGTCGATTGAGTCCCTCCGTAGTAGGGATACAGCCCAGCCCAGGCAGGGTTGATGTAGGGTATGCAACAACACCTCCATTTTGTATGTAAGCAATTTGTTCTTCTGAAACGACGGTCATGACATCACGCACGAGTCCAAACGGACATATGTTGATTGGCGATTTCCTCAGCGAGTTCCTTATCGGCAGTTTTCACAAGAAGCTTGCCACTCGGATATAGGGTCAGATCAGCCGGCCCGGTAAACGTCCATACCATTCTTGATTGGACGCCTGCTTCGTAACCACTCTCGACAATTCGAGCTCCAACTTGTTCCAAATCGATGGATGTCACTCCATCTGGAACGATTTGCCATGAAGCTTGATTACCACAAAGTTCCATTGCAAACCCTTCACTCATGTGAGCACCTCAGAATTCGGGTTTTTTCGGAGGACCAGAGGGGCCTGATGGTGGGCCCGAAGGTGGACCGCTGGGAGGACCGGAAGGTGGACCGCTGGGAGGACCGGAAGGTGGACCACTAGGAGGGCCGGAA
>JAKUNY010000201.1 GCA_022451765.1 Candidatus Poseidoniaceae archaeon | reverse complement strand
CTGGGATGGCGTCCTTCGCTCGAAAGGCTTCTTTTGGGTAGGGGCAGATCACAAAGTTGCTTATGAATTCGCACAAGCTGGAGGCGTTCGCACCGTCAAACCAGTCGGTCTTTGGTGGGCTGCCGTTCCAAGTGATTCGGTAGATATTCCTGAAGAATCACGACCAGACAACCAACCCGATTGGCATGCTCAGTTTGGTGACAGAAAACAAACATTGGTTTTCATTGGTCAAGACATGGACGAAGATGGAATTCGTGGCATGCTCGATGATTGCTTGCTCGAAGAATCTCTTGCATATTCAGATTTGGATTCATTGAACGAACGAGAAAATCCGTTTCCACGACTTCAAACGAATCCACTCGAAGAACCACAAGAAGAACAATGACTTGTCGAAATTGAGTCACCACTCTTTTTGACTCCGATTGCAGAGTTAAATCCTCAGCGTCGCACAAATTTGTAAACTGCTTGGGCCGCCATTGCTCATACGCGCCCCACCAACCTTTAAGAAAAGATTTGATACAACAATTAGACTCACTGTCTTGCTTGTATCTGATACTACTTTTTCTTGGTTGAATTCTCGTTATCTTTTGTAGGAATTAAGTGCGACATCATAGAATCCCATCAAAACACGTCCAAGAGATTAAATGTGAGGCTTTTCGTATCTCAGATTGATGCTTGCACCAACTGATTATGACTTTGGAAACGAATCGAACTATGAATTTGCTATGGGGGTCACATGTTCTAGTGATGAAGCCCGCAAAATGTTCGTTGAAGCCTATGGGCACATGCTCAATTACAACCATGAACAAGCGATTGCCTGCTTTATGGCTTGTACAGAACTCGACCCGAACTGTGCTATGGCATGGTGGGGAATTGCCTATTGTGTCTCCTCAAATTACAACTGGTCACCAGGACTCGGTTCAGGGTACGATCCAATTCAACAGGCGCTGAAAGTAATGGACCACTGCTCAGAACTTGAACAAGACCTGATTCGCGCACTCTCAACCCGTCACTCCGAAGAAGCAAGAGATGCAGCAGACCCAACCGTCCTCAACATGGGGAACGACCCAGAACTCAACGTTGCGTTTGCCGAAGCGATGGCACCGTTGTACGAAAAGTACAGTGGCAATCTCGATGTAACTGCAATTTACGTTGAAGCTTTGATGAATCTCAAGGCTTGGCAACTATGGGACAAAAACACGGCAACTGGCGAAATAACGCCTGCGGATGACAACACACTTCTCCTTGTTAGGATTATGGAAGATGCGTTTGAGGCTAGCGAAGAAGCCAAGGTCCATCCTGCTCTATGCCACCTCTATTGTCACGCATTGGAACTCTCCCCATTCCCGGAGCGAGCCCTCCCAGCAGCAGACGTACTTCGTACACGGATGCCAGGCCTCGGCCACTTGGTCCACATGCCCTCACACATCGACGCATGGGTTGGACAGTGGAAAGAAGCCATTGAATGCAACATTGCAGCTGTTGAAGCGGATGATCGCTACGTTGAACTTACTGGAAACGAATCCCAATTCTACAAGTTTTACCGAATGCACAATCACCACTTCGTCGTTTGGTGCGCTATGTTCGATGGCCAGTATGAGACCGCTCTAAAGTACGCAAGGAAGGCAGTCGATACACTACCTGCTGGAGACGAAAACGGCGGCGCTCAATTTATGCTCGCTGGAATTATTCCAATGGGAGCTATTTTCCTAGAATCGTACGTGACCATGCCATGGCACGTCATGATTCGATTCGGTAAGTGGGACGAAATCTTGGCTGAGCCAATGTACGACGACAAGGATGTCTTCCCTGCCACTATTGCCACACAACACTACGCTCGTGGTGTGGCATATGCTTCCAAGGGCATGGTCCCTGAAGCCGAGGCGGAGCAAGTCTTGTTCAATGAAGCACTTGCAAACCCAGCACTCGCAGGTCGTATGATGCACAACAATTTCATGTATCAAGATCCAAGTGAGGGCCCTTCAATCCTCAATGTCAATGCTTCGATTCTTGAGGCTGAAATCGAATACCGCCGACAATTCTTGGCGAAGGCAAACGGAGAGGAACATGACTTTACAGCAGCCTTCGATGAGTTGCGCCGTGGTGTTGATCTCTCGCTCAACCTCGCATACAACGAACCGTGGGGTCAAATGCAACCAGTCCGCCATATTCTCGGCGCGTTGCTCCTTGAGCAGGGCCACGTCGAAGAAGCGGAGGAGGTTTACCGAGCCGACATCAAACTCTGGAAAGACAACATGTGGGGCCTTCTCGGTCTGAAACTCTGTCTTGAGGCCCGTGGAGATGCACCGGATGAACTTGCAGCCGTTACAGCATTGTTCAACGAGCGAAGTTCCCGAGCTGATATCGTTCCAGCCAAGACCTGCTTCTGTGCTCAAGATGCACTTGACAAGTCGTGCTGTGACTGATTTCATCAATCGGCCCAAGATCGAGGTACTCAATCAGGAGTACTTCCTGTGACAAGCGAAGCATTGAGTGAACCTGCGATGGCAGCGCTAGGTGATGAAGCGCTAGAAGACATTGGGAAGAATGTCGACACGGTTACAAAACGGTACTTATTCCTCTTCGCTCAGAGCAGCAGACAACTCTGCGACATCGATTCTGTTGTCTTCGTTTGAATCCAAAGCGTTGATGATCAGAGATATCTGCCCAGGAGAAAGATGATCGCCTAGATGTTCAATTAGGCCTTTGTATAATTCCGGGCGGTTGATTTCTCCATCGCTGTTGGCATCAATCGATGCAAACACTTCTTCTGCGGTTTGGCCGCTTTCTCTCATTGCATTTCTCAGGTTTGTAATGGCCTCATCAACAGTCCACATATCTTCGTCGCTCATGATTGTTGGTCGAGCCTTGCGTTGAATAAATGTTCCTGAC
>JAKUNY010000200.1 GCA_022451765.1 Candidatus Poseidoniaceae archaeon | reverse complement strand
TCCTCTGCATCAACATTGGTACGAGAGACCGTGTAGGAGGCGTCTTCGTTGAATGTGAATTCTTGAAGTGTTATGTTGTTAAATGCCACTCCCTTGAATCCATCGTTGATTCCGTTGCGCCCATCACCGTCGCTTTGGAATTCAAAGTTGATGTCAACGGTTGAACCAGCGAGGGAAATACATTCACGGCACCACTGGAGACTGGCTGCTGCAGTGTTGTTGAGCACGTAGAGGTGCGTCAGGTCAATGCTTCGAGTTAGCACCAGATCATCGGTGTAGTTGCCACCGGATCCAGCGGTGCTTGCCGCATCTCCAATGAAGGAAATTTCAGCGTGGTTGATGGATTCACTTGCGTTGGTGAAGCCGTCGTTGTTGTCATCGTTTTGGCACGTTCCATCCTCATCGTAATCGTTCCATTGTCCAAGGATTACCGAGGAATAGGAGTCGGTACCCTTCGTGAAGTCAACATTGATTGAGGCGTAGTCATTGACGTCAACGATCGAGGTTCCATCCACATCGATTCCGTAGAAGGTGTCAGCATAGTATTCGAAGTTCAGCGAAACGAAGTCGCCAGACATGCTTGTCAAGTCGACACTTGGAATCGTGAGAGTCTCGTTTTCCCACAAGTCGCCGTATCCTTGCGTTGCTGTATCGCATGGGTGGCCGAACCAGTAGGCATTGTTGTTGAAGATGAGGTCGTTGCACGTTGCTTCGTTGTAAATAGCACCCTGTGGGTTTCCGTCGTCACTGTAGACGTATCCGTCTGCACCGCCCTCAAAGGATTCCTTACAAATCACAGCAGGAGCGCTGCACAGAATGTCTGAAGGGGTGGCTGAAAAGACAGTCGCCTTAACATCGAAGTCGACCATTGTGTTCCCCCAGTTGTTCGTGGTAACGTCGATGTCGAACATTCCTTCTGCGTAGAGGCCACCAGGATTGAAGTAATCGATTCCTTGGACAGCAGGGTCATACAAATTGAACGGTTGGATGTAACCGATGATCTCGTCATTGACGGTCTGTTCGTCCCATGCATGGTTGCTCAACGTAGCTGAAATTCGATAGATGGTGTCGTTGAGTAGGTTCGCTGAAATCGATGCTGTCTCTTCTTCACCAGGACCGAGGTTGACAAGGTTCAGGTTGCTTTGGAGTGTTTGTGGGTTCGGATAGTAAGCAGTGTTCTGCTTGTAGATTGTGATGTTGTCTATTGCGTATCCGTCTCGTCCGCTCCAAAGCGACTCGTTGTCGTCTGCAATTGAACCTTCGAAGCCTGAACGGAGGCGGAATCGAACGTCGACGGTCTCACCTGCCCAAGGGGACAGGTCGAATTCGCCTACGCCATCTTGTGTGAAATTGCTCCATCCGTAGTACGTGCCTGAGCTGAAAACACCGTAGTAGTACCGTCCTTCAGCGACACCGCCGTATCCGTTGATTTTGTAGGCGCGATCATTGTCGTAGCCGCCCCAAACCGAGGAACCGGAGAGACACTCACCCGCAACTTGAGCTGAGGTCGGGCATGTGATGGTCGACCAGCCTGTCTCTTCTGAACCGACTTCGATCATAGCAACGTCATCCCAGAGATCGCCAATGAGCCATTGTCCAGTCGTTGCGTCAAGAGACCCAAGCGCTCCGTAGCCGAGGTGCCGGAACAACTCAACGCTGAGGAAAGCACGGTCCGAGCCCGTTAAGTCCACGTCGTTAAGTGTCAGTGCATCATCCCAATGGCGTCCATAACCAGACCACAAATCGCCGCTGCTGTTGGTCTTGTATTCGCCAGCCCACATGAAATCTGTTGGGTTTTGGTAATTCGCTGAGAAGTTTGCAGCGTTGTTGCCATCGGTTGCACCAACAGAGTGGTTGGTTTCCAAAATCCAACTTGAGGATTGGTCGATGTACTCATCAAAAGACCATGTGCAGCCTCCACCGCAACCGGTGGCGTCTGCTGGGTTATCGAAGTCATGGGTGAATACCGTCGCATTGGATGAGTTCGTCTCGTCGACAACCTTGAGTTCAACATCAAGGGTTGCGGATTGTGTAAGTGTATCCATTCCGGTGTTGGTGATGGTGACGTTGATGTCACGGGTACCCTCTCCAACAATGCCAAAGAATCGATCAACTGGATTGATATCAATGCCCGTTACGGCGATGTCTTTGCTGTCCATTTCGACAACCGTAACATAATCGTATTGACCATCCCAGCCAAGGTTGTCAACCCAGTTTCCAAAGTTGTAGGAAGTGTGTCCAACAACAATGTCAGGAGCAGAGGTCGATGCACCAGCAAGTTGGCCTACGACAGCGATGTTCGGTCGGCGACCTGCCTCGTAGGATAGAGGTGTTACGTGCCCACCTGATCCATCAGAAAGTGTAACCTGTACCGATGTTGGGAAGTTAAGCCAGAAAGAAGATGTTGAACCACCAGCAGAGTCGGAAGTGTTTTGCTGATAAGCAACGGTTGGATTGACGAAATCTGGTTCTCCGTCCCCGTTAATGTCTGCAATTGTTAGGTCGTAGGAGATGTATGGGCCGAAGTAAGCAAGTGCGGGTGTGGACCATGTTCCAACTGCGGATGATGTCGAGAACGTAATGTTCTCGAGGTTCCCTTGCGTCATGGCAATGGTATCGATTGTTCCGTCATCGTCAATGTCGCCGATGTCAAATTCACCGAATGTGTTCGCCATGTTAACGACGTGTGAACCTGCTTGCGGTGATGTCGAGAAGGTGTAGGTTGCGGGGAAGAGGTTTGTTTGACAGTTGAATTCGATAACAGTTACGTTGTCATCGTTCCCAGGGTTTGTTGTTTGGCCGGTTGCGTAATCCGTGCCTTCAGTTCGCAGAAGCCAAATGTCTTCATCGTAGCATTGGCTTCCTAGACCTTGCTGTCCTTCACCCCAATCGCCAACTTCAAGACTCCGATAGG
>JAKUNY010000020.1 GCA_022451765.1 Candidatus Poseidoniaceae archaeon | reverse complement strand
TTTGCAATATCGACAGGAATGAGCGTGGACGCTGCGAAGAACGTCGATTTCCCCACATTTGGTTTCCAGCCCAACCCAATACGCACGGAATTACCGCCTCGCCTCACTCTTCTTCGGTTGCGCCGGTTCGGATTCGGGTAATTGCAATATCGAGCTCAGGAAGATTCACTCGCCCGTCGCCATCCAGGTCAACAAATTTCATCAGTTTTGAGACGTCCCATGGTGGGAGATCCGCAATCTCTGCCTCTCTTAGCGCTTGTTGAAGTTCATAGCCATCGATGAGTCCAGAGTCATCAAGATCGATGGAGCGGAAGAACTCAAAGATGCTCATTTCCTTCTTTGCAAGATAATCCGATAGCATCTCCAATTCATTCTTCTCGACGGGGAACTCGTCGATTTCATCGTTATGCAATGTCGAGGATACATCGATGATGGTCATCCCACCGTCGTCTTCAACATCTGCTCCAACAACAAGAATCGTGTCGACACCGACGCCTCGCTGCAACAATTTGCGAATTGATGATTCACCTAATTGCATCGAATATCGAGAAATATCTGAGGTTGTTGATACGGATGTATCGACTTTTATCCCACCAACGGAAGTCCGGATGAGGTTGAGGAACAACAAGATGATACCAATTGATCCGATGTAAAACAAGACTGCTGCTGTTAAACTGAAGCCTCCGTCTGTCATGACAACCTCTTCGCTTCCTGAATCAAGCAGGGCTTTTTCAGTAAAGTCGCCCATTAGTTTTGCGACGGTTGATGTGACTCCACCGAAAGCAATCATCAACGTCGATAACGATGCAGACGATGGTGAGGCGAGTTGTCTGTCTCCTGCAAGAGGATACGATTCAGCAACACAGGCAACAGCCATCAAACCTCCAACGGTCCACATGAAGCCAATGTCAACAGTTTCTGCCATATCGTTGAGGGCTCCAAGGCCAATGAAAACGTCCAATGAAGTGAAATATCCTCCAATAGCATACAGGGGGAAGAACACCATAGCAAGGGTTGCAGCCAATGCTCCTGGGCGTGAAACAACACCGGTAGCGTTGCCTAGTGAAGTCATCAAGATGTTCACGGACCCTGCAAGGATTGGTAAGAGTGCAATCGTCATCAGAATAGCACCAAGGTTCTCGAGCAATATTCCCGCATCTGCCGAGGATAGCATGAACGGTGGGAGCGTAAAGAAAAGAAGAAGAAGACTTGCTTTGGTCATCGAATCAGACCAAATAGGACGGCTTGCAGCACGTGGGACAACATGGTAGGCAACTGCGAAAATCAAGGCGATAATCGTCCATGATTGGGACATACGCTCGCCTAGCCAAACGGTCTGAGTGGAATCTGCCAGTTCCCCGAAGAATCGGAATTGGGATCCAAAAATAAACGATGCAAGCGCCATGAACATGAACCAATTGCTCGCAGATACGACCTCGCTTTTTCGTTGAGATACGGTCAAGAGAACGTTGATCATAACAGCCATGATAATGAACGAACGCAGCGTATGCATGAACAAGTCTCGTATGAACGCCTCATTCGCTGCTGAAAGGTCGAACAAGAGCCCGAGAATGATAGGGAGAATCAGCGATGAGATGGTAAGAACAGAGAAAAGAATTGCAGTGAGGCTAGCGTTTGCTTCACTGGCAAGGCGGCCCGCTCCTGCACGGGCTGCTGCTACAAGTCCGCCACCGATGAGAATCGACATTAAGCCCGTCATCAGAGTGACATCAACAAACGTGTTGAGAGCGCTTCCGTCGTCGTACTCCCAACCAATACTCGCGAGTGAGTTCAGTGCACTAGCATCATAGTCATGCCAGAGAGCGAGGAAGGTACCAATGGCTGCGAATGTAAGCCAAATCATTCCAAAGTTCATCCATGTTTTCGATCCGCTTCCTTTGTCATCATTAAACAAATCAACAATACCAGCGGGAGCCTTGTTCAGCAAGAAAAGGCCGAATTGTCGCATGGGTTCAGCCATGTTTCCAATGCCGCGTTGGACATAGTATGTTGCGAAACCGACGACTGTAAAAAAGAAAATGAGAGAAATGAATACTGCGTACATCTCAGCCACCTCAATCTGCGAGGACCTCTCCTGCGAGTGTCGACACAATTGCTCCGAGCCCAATGATGAAGCCAACTAAATAATACCAAATTCCCGAACCGCCTAGATTTGCCATCAAGGGCACAATATCTCCAACAACGGGAATGTTGTCCCATCCGAAGATTGTGCTGAACAGTCCAAACATCCCGATCGTAACGACTGAGAGCAATACAAGAATAATCCGGCTGGAGGATGGTTCTGCGGTTCCAATAACCGCATCGGGGAGTTCTGTGCTGTTCGACATAAGATGCCCTCACGTGCCCAAGATGGACATGCCTGCGACTCGAAGCGCGGTGATAAACATTCACCAAGAGCGCCATTGGACGGCAGGGTATCTTGTGCAGTCTAAGGTGAGCGAAGGATGTTGATGAGTGAGCCCCGCCTTGGCATTGACGTGCCGAGTGGAACAGGAATCGAGCGGTCATTTGTCAATTCTTGATGCCAGCGTTTTTTGCACACACAATCAAGCCCGTGAAATTCCTCGAGCGATCCTGAGACTGCATAGCGCTCGATAGCCGCCACCACCTCTCCGTCGCATTCACCACAGTTGTGCGAGCCCCGTATCTTTCCACCCGCAGTTGGATGGATAATTAGACGGGAAATTTGGTCAGAATCGCCATTAACTCCGCCATTTGGGTGAACAATGTGATGACTCTTCTGAATGAGTTCGACCAAGGACCAGAGCCAAGGAGGGCGGTATTCTCTGTGACGGTGGAGCCGGTCGATTACGGTCCCTCGTTGGATGTTCATGGGGTTAATTGAAATCTCATCGCTTTGTTCGGCCACTGCTTCAATCCATTTGACACAGTGATCAAGCGCGTCAGCTTCACTCATAAAAGGAGGTTTGAACATGAGGTATGTTTTGACTCTGAGGTTGAATTGTTGAAGCCGTTCAACTGCTCGATCCCATGAGGCAGCCGAGAATCCTTTGTTCACGTGGAAACGGAGAACTTCATCGTCGTAGGCTTCAAGACCGATGGCAACGGTAAAGCTCGGGTTAATGGACGTAGCCCAAGCTAATTTTTCTTCAGTGATTTGTTCAGTTCGACTCTCAACGATCAATTCCTTTCCAAGTTCAAAACAATCTCTGAGAACGGTTTCTTGGAAATCGACAGGGATTTCCCGGTCTTCAAGCAGAGATCCAGACGTATAGACCTTAATCATGGCATGCCCATCGAAATTGTTGAACTTGTCTTTTGCAAATTGCCATTGTGCGTGTAAATCATCGCTATTTACATCATCCCGAGTATCGTTAAAATAACCACAGAACGTACAGCCAGATGACCACCACCAATGGCATCCTTTCGTACGGAGGATAACGGTGACTGCGGAGCAAGGTTCTCCATCGGTTGTCATCTCTGGGGTCGAATAAACAGTCGCTGGAAACGATGCGTCCCAAGATTGTTGACGCTCTTTTGCCCAAGGCGTATTTGCCGGGGCTTTCACGAGATCGTGAATCTTTAGGCTCTTGGAATCATCCCCCAAGATTGTGAGACCCCTCTTCAATCCCATGGCTCCACCCAACTTATTCTTCTTCAAGAATTCTTTTGAAAATTATGTCCGAACCAGCCTTGACAAATTGACCCTTCGGAAATCTTTGATCTTTGGCGTCTGCTGAGATTACCTGTGGCTCATAGTATGCAGCAGGGACACGGACGTCGACCCGGCTGCCAAGTCGAATCATCCCGTACCGTTCACCTCGCCTGAGTGTATCGCCAATCCCCTTCCACGGGATGATTGTTCGAGCAAGTGCACCTGAGATTTGCATAACCTCAACACGCTCTCCGTCTTCTGATTGAAAGATGGTCCGGACACGCTCGTTGTATTCGCTCTCCTTGCGAAAGGCAGGAGCAAATGGACCGCGTCGCCGACTTTTTCCTGTTCGATGCTCCATGGCGATGATGGTCGATGCAAATGGTGCTCGATTTACATGGACGTCAAGTGGAGACATAAATATCGCAACTCGCCAAACATCTGTATCCTGGGGTTCTTTTTCAACGGCGACAAAACGCTGCTCGGTTTCAAAGGAAAGTGGGTCATTGCATGGTTCTGGGTACCAATCGCCTGTGAACGCATCATGCTCAATGGATTCTTCTTCTCGTTCGATTTTTGAAGGCCGGCGTCCATTTGCTCTTTCTCGGCGGACAAACATTACACGGCCATCCGCTGGTGACACAAGCACGCCTGAATCCTTTGGAATTGGACGGTCTGGATCTCGCCAAAAATTGGCAAAAAAGACTGCGATCATAAGACAGAGAACGCCAACAAGAGGTAATAATCCATGAAGAGGGTCAAGCCCAAGCGATTGCCCGGCAAGAATTACAACGCCTGAAAGAGCGAATGTCGCTACTGGCGCAAGCCCTCCTTGGGCGAGACCTGCCAAAATGGCTCACCTCAGTTGTCAGCCCAAGGGTCGACATCCGAATTCCAGGTTTGGTCTGCAGGCGCTTCCGCTGGTTCTTCAGCGGTATCTTCACTTGCATCATCTGCTGATTCGGCTTCCGCTGAATCTTCCTCTGGAGCGTTTTCAGCCTCTTCAGCTGGTGCTTCCTCAACAGGCGATTCTTCAGCGGCTTCTTGGGTTTCAGTCGTTTCTTGTTCAATGAGGGTTTCAGCCTCTTCGACTGTCATTTCTGCTGCCCGTGCTTCAACCATCTCGTCCATACGTTCAGTAAACGCACGCGACATGTGTTGGGATTGGCGTTCTGCCTCAACGGCGCTTTCAATCATCTCATATCGTTCCTTGATTGCCTTGTTGAGATCTTCAAAGAGCGTCATATGGGCCACATACCAGTCATCTCGTGCCTTCATCTCTGAAACTGCGAGTTTCAAATCATTGTCAAGCTCTTCTGCGATTCCGAAGACCTTCCCGAGTCGGTCTTTTTCGCGAGAGTATTTTTCCTCCATCGTTTCAAGGGCTGGTTCGAGATGCTCGACACGCTTGTCAGCTTTCGTGGCTTTCATTTCCAATTCTCGAATTCGAAAGTCCTTTTCTGCGATAAGCGATTCTTGAGCCTCTCGCTCAATCTCTTTGTCGATAATTTCCTTTTCCAAGACTTCGATTTCAGCACGTGCATCGACGAGTTCCTTCTCTTGAGTTTCATAGGCTGCGAAGAGTTTCTTCAAACGGTCCGTTTCAGTGGCGAGTGCTTCTTCAAGTTGGCCAATTTGAACTTCAGGGGTGATGGTTCCTTCTTCACTCATATGTTCACCCGGAGGAATGCCTCCATTTCAACCCAGTCGCCTTTACCCTATGAAGCCGACGCATGTTTGAATGTGATAATACGCTTCTGACTCAAAGTTTCAAAGTGCCTCAGAACTTTTGTTTCGGTCCGCTTGGGAATCGGAACCTACTCGGTTTTGGAGCATCACCTTCTTCGTCATACGTCTTCCTCCTTGAAAACAAGAGCATCAAGAGAAGGACGAGAAGAATTCCTCCAACAATTAAGTAGGTGGTTGTTCCTAAGATTTCAGTCTCATCAGCCGAGCGAGAAGCATCTTCAGGATAAACATCAGAATTGTCACCAACACCGTCTCCATCCCTATCGCTCGTTTCAGATGAGTCACTCGGGAATGCATCCTGTGAATCTACCACGCCATCTCCATCTGTGTCTTTTTCAATAATTTGAATAGCATTCTCGAGGACAATATCCTCCCGAAGACCACCGATTTTTAGCAGTGTAATGTGAAGATCGTACATTGACATATCAGCGTTTTCCGAAACAGTTGCCTCAAGTTTCCAAACATTATCCACAACTGGAGTCACAATCCTACCGCGCAGACCAGACTGGTCTTCCCAAAGCCCGACAGGTGCGGCGCCGGTTAGTGATGCGAATGGGGCATTGTTGTAATCGACGAGGTTCGGAATATTTCTGTCGCCTGATTGTCCAATTCCTAGTTGCCCATGCTTGTTGCGCCCCCAGCAAGAGATTGAGCCGTTCTCAGACAGCGCGCACGTATGGTCGTAGTTTAGACTCAACACAACCACATCGTTGGCTTTCTCAACAAACATTGGGGTGGGATAAACCCCCCCGCTAACACCGATGCCTAACCGCCCGTAATTGTTGTGCCCCCAGCAGTACACGCTACTGTTTTCCAGAATCGCACAACTGCTGTAAGGCCCTGTAGAAACTGAAACGGCAACTGAACTCGTTGGCAAATGTGCATACACTGGAATCGGAGCATTTGTGGTCGTGTTATCTCCAAGTTGGCCATGGTTATTATGCCCCCAACATGCGATTGAACCATTATCCAAAAGCGCACATGAATGGTGGTCTCCAACAGAAAGATCGGTTGCGGCTCGACCTTCAGGCAACTCTACATTTGTTGATGGTGAGTGGATGGTATCACTTGTACCTCCGTTTCCGAGTTGCCCAGTGTTGTCTCTTCCCCAACACATAATCCCTCCATCGTCCATGAGTGTGCAGGTATGGGTTGCTCCTGATTCGACTTTTGTCACTTGCCGATCGGCCGGAGTTGCAATGGTTTGCGGAGTGTATTTGTCCGCAGAATCTGAATCTCCGTTTCCTAGGGCCCCGTATGAATCAGCGCCCCAACATGTCAGAGCGCCGTCCTCTAAGATAGCACAAGTGTGTCTCACCCCCATGCCCACGGATTTGACACGTTGGTTGTTTGGAAACTGTACCTTTGTGCTTGGAGATTTGTATGTATTGGTAGAGTTATCCCCGCTCTGTCCATCTTCATTAAATCCCCAACAGCTCATTGAATCATCGTACAGAAGAACGCAGGTACGAGCTTGTTTTGCATAGATTTGCTTGATGGTTTGTCCCTCAGAGAGTGAAACAAACGAAGTCGGCTTGTTTCTCGTTACCGCATCGCCTCCGTCACCCAACTGACCATAGTTGTCGAGACCCCAACACATCGCAGAGCCATTATCCAGTAGACCGCATGTGTGAGTACTGCCGGTTGCTAACACCGATACTTTGTCTTGTCCTGGGTTCTGTCCGGCACGCAAAAATTCGTATCGAATTGTAGAGACTCCTACATTCTCTCCTAAATCCAAATCACACTCAATGTCTGCATCTTGATGGACGACTTCCTCTGAACAGTCAGCGGATGGCATTTCGGTTTCTTGTGCCATTGAATGCATTGGAACAAAAAGCATGATGACTAAGCAGAAAAAAGCCTGAAATTGAACCGATTTACGTCCACGCAAAGCCTTGTGCATGTTTGTACACAGAACCTCTCCCTTATTGACTCATTCACGGTTTTCAGTAGTAAATCGTACTTTATTCAACTGAATTCGTTGCCTCGACCAGTGCCTTTGCAATAGGAACCTCGCCCATCGAATGACCGGCATCAGGGATGATTTTCAGAATTGAGTGTGGCAGTTGTTTGTGCAATTCCCACGCACTCTTTACCGGGCATACCATGTCATATCGCCCTTGGACAATAACAGCGGGAATGTGATCGATCGATTCTGTATGTTTGAGAATGTACGCGTCCTCAACGAATATTCCATTGATAAAATAATGGCATTCTATTCGAGCAAATGCAACTGCAAAATCAAGATCTTCTGCCTTGTCTAAATACTCGGGGTCTGGAAACAAACGACTGGTCGCCATCTCCCATCGAGTCCACTCCTTGGCGGCATTTCGACGGACCTCAACGTCCTCACTGGTCAATCTGCTGTAGTAAGCTGGAATAAGTGCTGATTGTTCTTCTGAGGGAATGTGTTCTAGATAGGGTTCAAAGGCATCAGGGAAGACATGACTCGCCCCATCTTGGTAGAACCAATGCAATTCCGAACTTCTGCACATGAAGATGCCTCGAAGAATGAACGAACGTACTCGCTCCGGATGATTAATTCCGTAAATGAGCGAAAGTGTTGAGCCCCATGAGCCTCCGAAAACATGCCATGTCTCGATGTTAAAATGATTACGAAGCGCTTCAATGTCGGAAACAAGATGCATCGTCGTATTTTCTTCAAGGTCAGCATACGGCGTGGATTTACCACATCCTCTTTGATCGAACTGAATAATGTTCCATTTTTCCGGGTCAAAGTATTGGCGGTAAGAGGGTTGGCTTCCCCCACCTGGCCCACCATGAATTACAATGACAGGAATACCTTCTGGATTGCCTGCGCATTCCCATGCGATGGTATGCCGTTCTGATACCGATAACATACCCGTTTCATACGGTTCGATCTTTGGATACAAAACGTCATCAATTGATTCTGAAGCAATCCCCATAGAACTACCGATGAGAACACAGATGATGTTGCTTTCGATGGCTTTTTTCGACGCATCCCCTCGCATGGCCATGAAGCAAGCAACTGATGTGTTCAACGACTGGGCTCATCGAGGCAAAGATGAGGGAATGGAACGTGGTCATGGCCCAGCGGTCCGAGAAATGTTGAGTGCAGCGTACAAGCGAGTACTCTCAAACAATGAATCCTTTTCTTTCGCCGATCTTGGATGTGGGAATGGGTGGGTTGTTCGACTGGCTTCTGAACATGAACAATGCAGGCACGCTGATGGATTCGATGGTGCAGAACACATGATCGAAAAAGCGAATGCGTTTGATTCAGAAAATGGGTATTACCTTGCAATGTTTCCTGACGCAAAACCTTCTATGCAATACAACCTTATTCATTCAATGGAATTCATCTATTACCTGCATAAACCAAAGAAAATGTTGCAATCCATCCACGACGAATGGTTAGCCGAAGACGGTTGGGCTGTCATAGGTATAGACCACTACGCAGAGCATGAAGAAAGCCTAAGTTGGCCAGAAGCACTCGATGTACATATGTCGACTTTTTCTGAAAAGGAGTGGATTGAGATGTGGCATGAGGTTGGGTTTTCTGAAGTACACGCATGGCGCGCCAATCAGACGCATGGCAAGCCTGGGACGCTCGCTATTCTTGGGAAGAAAGCTGCGCAGTAATACCTAATTCCATGCCTTCAGGAGCACACATTCTCACATCACCCTTGAAGAACGGGCATTTCTTACAGACATCGATTGATTCCATAGGAAGGCGTTTTGGCTCACGCATCCCATTTGGATTCGCAGCCAAATTTGCCATCCACCCAAGCAAACCCATCAATTCTTTTTCTGCATCATCAAACATTTTTTGTGGCATTTGCACATATCGGCCTGTCGTTGCAATGAGGAGTGCTGGTGGCCGAATCTCTCTGCGCTGATGAGTCGGTTTTCGTTCCTCTTGACGTCGGAAAACGAGAGAATAAAGAGTGAGTTGCAAACGATGATTTCTCAACATTTGGCGTTCTGCATCGTTCTGAGGTTCCAAAGAAAGCGGTTCAGTCAACGATTCGTACAATGCGTGGTCTTGCAGCACATCCTCTCGAGCACCAGAAGTCTTCAGATCGACGACCTGAAGCCAAGGGACCTCGCCCTCTACGCCTGCGAGAGCGAGATCTGCTTGCCCCTCGAAGAGGATGTTGACCGAATCAATGAGCGTAGTATGCGATTGATTGAGTTGAGTAAACGGCGTTCGAATGCACCCCTCGCAGGCCACTTCATGATCGAAGAAGAACGATGCCTCCGTTCGAAGCCCCTCTATTCGATGGCCGTTGATTTCCTCGCCATCGACCAACCTTCCCAAGGCTCCCTCCGAAAGCAGTGTCGCTAACTCAACGATTCTCAATCGAGTTTGCTGTTGCTCTTCGACACTAAGGAGATGCCATTCGGGCTGAGAATGTATTGCATCATCAATTTCTTTACACCACAAAAGAAGATTCTTCTGCCGATTAAGCCATATCGGACCAAGGTCGAATCCCTCGGATTTTCTATTAGCTGGATTAGCCAAACCAATCTCAACAAGCCGGTGAAACATCGAGCCAAATGAGGTGGCGGAAGGCCAATCCGTGGCGATTTTCTCAAGATCTTCCCCACTGGAACGGTCTTTGATTTCATCCTCATTTGAGGCGTGGTCCGAAGACCAATTGATGTTGAATGGCTCACTTTGCCAGCCTTTTACGTGAGTTAACCAATACCGTCTTCGGCAGGAGTGTGTGGTATCCATTCCATGTGCCGTCATTCTTAGTGTAGGAGACTGACGCACTTGCCACTGCTCCAAATCGCCGGCTTCAATCGGTTGTGATAGCTTTTGCTCAATGGTCAACCAATTCGATAGCACGGAGGTTGGAGTTTGGATTGTGAAACAGTCGGGATGATGGTATAGACGGAGTTCCTGGAGAGCACCCTCCATGAATCCACTCGCTTGATAGAGAGCAAATGGATCGATTTCCAAAACTTGCTCTCCGTATTCAGCAAGGCGTTCACCTTGAACGTCTCCTTCAAGACTCCAACACTCCTCATCCTCTGAGTTCAGACCCATGTAACGGAATCCATCGAGCATCAAATCACCCATGTTATTCCCTTTCGAATTGACCTTCATGGAAATCATTGAACTCTCATTCAAGCGACAAGCAATACTTGGTGAGCCCACAAAGATTAATCGGTCCTTCACACGAGTTAAAGCAACGTAAAATTGGCGACGTAACTCCGCCTGATTTTGTGCCTTGTTCATTTGTTCTGCCAGCATCCAAAGTGCGTCTTCTGGCTTTTCTTTGGATTTCCATGGCTGAATCCTCCCGGCGATGACGTCGGGCGTAATCAGAACGTTGTTTTGTGCCTCTATGCTAGAACTTCGACGTCCAGCCTCGAACAATCCTGTGACGATTACGACCGGGGCTTGAAGACCCTTTGCGCCGTGAATGGTCATAATTTGAATGGCCCCACTCGTAGGCGATGAGCTCGCTTGCGGCCCTTTGTTACCGAGCGTTGCAAAAGCCTTCATCTGTTCCAAAATCATTGCAGGTTCATGTCCCGTTTCGGAACCAATTTTTTGTGTTAATGCGCACCACATCTCTGCAACTTGTCGCTCGGATTCATCTGGAAAAGCAATCAATAAATCGCTGTGATCGAGTACTGCGTCAAAGACATCATAAATTCCGCCAAGTTGAACCATTTGTGAGCATGCTTCCAGGAGAGGGCCTTGCGGTTCAGATTTGAAATAATCCGCTACATGCGACCAATAATTCTTGACGTCGGTGGACAGGAGAACCTCCTCGATTTGAATGGAGGAAGCACCAACAATCGAAGAACGAAGCAGAGAATGGGCAGCATGTCTTGAACTCGGTTTTGCAAGAAGTTGCAAAAGTGCCATCAGAGGTTGCACCACAGGTTGCTTGAGCAGTTCTCCTTGCTTGTCTGCCATTACAGGTAAGCCACGTGATTGAAGTCGAGCAATGAGGTCTGGAATATGCTTGCGAGAGTGCACTAATATCATTACATCCTCTGGAGAGATTGTCTCTTCTGCTTCAATTTGAACATAGCCGTTCACCTCAGAGGACCATATTTGGGTTGTTGAACCACGAACGAGGGATTCCAACCGTGAAGCAATAAGTTCGTGTTCAAGGTGACGAAGATTTGCGTTCTCAGCATCAAATAAACTGTATCCTTGAGTCAAATCCAAGGGCAATTCTCCGGTATCGTTCTGGGTTGGAAGCAACCACTCAATCACCCCTGTTCGGTGTGTCTCACGACCCGCCTCCAAAGGCTGAGATACCGCATGAAAGTCCCCCGGGAACTGATGATGTCGTTGGTCAAAAGTATCCTCAAACATGTTGTTCAGTGTTCGAAGCAGACCTGGTGCAGTTCGGAAGTTTGTTCGTAATTGAATATGCCCTTCAGCCCGCTCATTGATGACTTCATCAGCGATTGCCAATCCAGAATCATCAATTCCAAAAGACACATAATCCCATGGTGCAGATTGTTCTTCTTTCGTGTAATCTGAAGCTTGTATGAACGACCCTGATTCGCCCCCTGCTCCTACAGGACGTGGGTCTCGACCATACCCTCGCTGAACGAACGATTCCAACCTTGGTTCATCGTGCTCGATGCTGTTTGCAACTCGGATGGACGCCACCATTCGACGCATAACAGTCACTTCTGCCTGCCTAAAACGATAGATGCTTTGCTTCATATCGCCAACGATGCAAATGGTTGGGTCCCAGGGTCCGACTGGCGCAGGATGCTCGTCTGAGATTCCATCTCGACGACCCCAAAGCCGGGACAGGAGTCGGGCATGTTCTGGATTTGTATCTTGGTATTCGTCGATGATGAAGGCTCGATATCGTGCACGTATTTGTTTTAGCAATGAAAATCTTCGTTGCAGGTCGACTCGTTTCTCCTCGTCATTTTGCATGATTGTTAGCGCTCTTCGGATGTGATCATCTGACCATGGTTAATCGCCTAAATCGTCCAACGCTTGAACCGCTTCGCTGGGATACCAGTGGCGAACAATGGCAGGGCATCGTGCAAGCAAGAGATCTCCCACCATCGCTTGAACATCATCGAAATCATGTGCTTCTTCTTGCGATTTCAAATGCCTGAGTAAATCCTGGCACCCTGAATGGACAGTGTAGAGATCATTGAGGACTTCCACCTGAAGCGCTTGTGTGACGCGCATATTTCCTTGAGGAGGATTCTGACTTAATTCAAGACCGAGAGGTTGTTGATCGTACCGTTCGTTGGCGTCTCTGTGGACAAAGGGTTGGAACGGATTGAGACAGTAAGCAACCTTCGCTAACATGAGGACAAGTCGACCATCTGTTGGGTCGTGAAGACGATTTTGTAATCCCTGAGCAGCACTTGATGCAGCCGACATTAGTTGAGATTTCAGCCCCTTCTCATCTTTGCCTTTCAAGACCGATGACCATTTCATGAGTCCTGATGGCCAGCCAGCAAGAGTGTTTTCTCGAGGGAAATAGCACCCTTTTAGAACTGTAGGTGTTGTCTCGTTTAATTGTGCATATGAGGTTGCAGCCGATACGACTTGATACAGCCACTGGAGGCGTTCGATTGGCGCCTCCGGTAAGGACTCCCTTGCCAAATGAGCGAGTTGATTGAATCGTGTGTTGACTGTTTCAGTCTGTGCGGGCACAACAAATATTGAGTGATGATTAAGGAAGACATCAACCCATTGGTTGAGGAGGATAGCCACATCTTCGACCACCGGATCGATGAGGTGCTGGCACTCTTGCAAAATCATGTCCTCGATCAGGCGATAATCCGGTGGTGCCCGTCCGTCCCAAGGTAAGCCCACTCGTACGGAACGTGTTCGTAAGCGGCGTCGTGATTCCTCAACGAATAGAGATGACTCGAGGAGTCCTTCCAGCACCGTTTGAGCACTTTGTTGTCCTCCGAGGCGAATTGCCAATCGGTTTCGTGCTGCAATGAATTCATCCGCAGATTCGAGCATTCCGGCTTCAATGGCGTCGCGCCCGTTTCGAATCCGCCAAGCCGCATTCAATGCCTGGCTTCGCAGAATCGGTGCCTTTTCTTCTGCTAATTGTTCCCGGCTCAAATGGACAGCAACCAAATCAATGTGTGGAGATAGGATTTCGGATAGAAAGGAATCGATGGTTGAAATTGGAGCGCCTTCGAGCAGTGACATGAGCATTGCCACGTCACCCTGGTGGCGAAGACGTGGATCATGGACCCCCATTCGATCGTCTTTCTTCACCGGGTTTGCACGCAGGGATTGGATTCGTTGACGAATCCGTGACCTCAACTCAGAGGCCGCCTTTCGAGTAAATGTAATCGCAACAATCTCTTGTGGTAGTAAACCTCTCCACTCATCCTGTGGTGTTCGGTCCCGTTTTGCTGCCAAAATTTTTCCAGAACCAAACGGTTCTTGGCGGATTGGTGGAGGGAGTACATACGTCGCCCGTTGCTCTGGAGACAAAAGATGTTGAACATAACGTTCAGCCATAACTGTTGTTTTACCGGTTCCAGCACCTGCGTCCAAGGCAATATGTTGATCGAGATTAAGCCCTAATCGTTGACTTCGGTTGAACGAAATCATTTGAAATCACCTCCAATTGACGCAGAGGAGCAGGCGCTCGCAAGGGAGCAATAGGAACAATGTGGGCCCGGAGTTGGATGGTTCCAACCGGACTCACTCGCATCACGTGCTCGAAATGCAGCCGTTATTCGTGAACTCATCCATGCTCGGAAACTATTGCTCTCTGGGTCCGTTCCTTCATTCGGAAGTCGGAAATGATTCTCAGAGAATGTGGGTCTTTTCCCAAGGTGGAAAGCTGGTTCCAAAAAGCTGAATTCGGGATCGATCTCGACATAGTGCTCCGTATCATCACCGACTGCTGAAATTCCGACACCAATAACCCGGTCTCCGGGGTGTGCAATTTCCCAGGCCCGGGCGTACAGAGCAAGTTGAATTTCTTTAAACAAGCCCGCTGTGTGGCGCACTCCTGATTCACCGGGTTTGGGTCCTTCGATTGTTTTGAGATCGCGAATGATAATGAAACGCTTTGCTGGGGTCTTACCTTCACGAAACAACAGTGGAACTGTCTCCGCTTCTGCAGCGTACAGTCCAAATTTTCCTAAGTTATTCAACTCCACATCATCAAAAACGACATGGTCCACTCGGTCAACCCTCCCCCGAATCATAATCGAAGCGGTTTCCATCTTATCGTCAAAGCCTTCGATTTCGACAAAGGGCCTTTCTTCATGTTGCAGCGCCCATTCGCTAGCAATTGGTGCTGCAGATGTCAGACTCAAGTCAGCAAGCAAGAGACGCCCCAGGCGGCCGCCAATCGGCAATTCTTTCTCTCCCTCAATCCAAGCGAGCCAATCATCGTGAGAGCAACCAATGAGGTCATTGCATCGATGAACGGAAACAGCGTTTGTCCTCGCTAACCAGGGTGCGAGCAAAGCCAATTGGCCCAGCATGCTTTCCCATATCTCTTGGTCGGATAGCGGTATATTGAGGTGCATAGGGGCACCAGCAACGAGAGGTTTTCCTCCGATTTGAATGCCCAAAAGCGTCAGTAAATGCTCCTCCATAGAGTGAACTAAAGTGCCTTTGGCCAGGGGGGCGATGTCCTCTGAAGGTTCTGGAGAGGCTTCTGTTGCTTGCAATATCTGTTCCGTCCATGCCTGTCGGGGACAAATGAACCATGGCGTTAGGCGACTTGTTGACCACACATTGGGTTCATTTTGTCTGGATTGAGTTGACAGAATTGCATCAAGACTTTCAGATGCATACTGAGGCGGTGGAAGCGGTCTAGGATCAACCGAAGGGCCTCTTGAATTCCCATTCTTTTTGTAACCGAGGTGAGGATATTCTGGAGCGGTTCGACCTCCAACTACTTTCGCTTGAGAAATCGTTGGCTGGATGACGAGACCGGTGGTTGTCAGTAGATTATCCCTAATCCCCCAATCCATTGTCGTGCCTTTTTCCATTGTGTTAAATTTAGGCTGCCGGCGAAAACGGTCGAGATGAATCTCCCTTTCCTGACGGGTTGCAATAGAATGCGGCGATTGAACGATAGCAGAAGGTGTTCGCGTAGCTCTGAGTTCAAGACCCGCTCGTTGTTGTTGGTCGCGCAACGTGTTTTCTGCACGTTCGAGTTGTACTTCTGCACCATTGACCGATAAAGCAGAGGTTCGATATGTCAAACAATTACCGCTTTCTCTGGTAATCATCGACCAACCTGCACCATCCGAAACCGAGGGTTCGATAAATCCTGGAACCTTCGCTAGCTTGCTCAATTCACCTTTCAGCTCAACCATTGAAAGATATTCAACTACAGGTGTAGAGTTCCCTACAGAATCATCGTGTTCTGTATCGAAAAGAATCGCCTGTTGATTTGAATTGAGCAAGGATTTGAACAGATGACGAGCCCTGCGTACAGGGAGGTCGCCATCCGAGAGCCCCAATTGTACCCGTACCGAATCATCAATCCAAGGGATACGCTCAGCCTTCATTGACCATGATTCAGCGTCGACTCCAGCAAACAGTGTGAGGTCAGAGCGAAGGCCGTAAGCTTGGAGGGGGGTGCAAATACGGACATCAGCGTGGTCAATTCTATGCGAAGGTAGTTTGGTTTGCTCTGCAGCAAGACGGCAAAGATCAATGAATCCAACACTCGAGTTGTATTGAAGGAGGCTATTAACGGCTCGAACCCAGGTCTGAACTGCTCCTACCGAAGCATCATAGCGTTGGGTTCTTTCAAACAACTGTTCCCAATCGCATGCTTGCAGGATTGTTGAAAGTACATCTTTGGAAGCTGTACTTGCAGGAGGGAGAGGCAAGACTGCCTTGGATGAGGTACCTGTCAAATCATTGGACAGGAAACTGCGTTCACCATCGCTAAGCAATGCTGACCAAACGTTTGCGAGACATCCTATCCACCACTGCGTTTCCTCAAGCGCCTGTGACTCTGCATCACGTCGGTATTCCTCCATCGAATATGGGGTGGCTACTGCCAGTGAACCAAGCCAACGCTGCAGAGCACCTTTTCCTCCGAGAACGTGAAAGCTACGCCCAATGTTTTCAATGACATCCAAGTGTGGTCTCGGACGCCAATCTTCGTTGACTGGATGAACCAAGTCTGAAAATAGATTGGCTGCAATGGGGAGGGTTTTGGATTGCGCAAGGTCAAACAGCTTACTCGCCGACCATGCATCTTGACCTTTTGAAATAGATAGGAACCGCAGGATTGCTTGAACGGCTGATGTACTACCAACGACATCCTGCTGTTTGTTCGAAGTTATCCCGATCTGCTTTAGCCGTCGGTTCCAATCGTTGTGGCGTGATTTATCGGCGTCGACAATGAGAACTGAACCTTCGGAAGCGTTTCGATAAAGTTTCACGGCTGAAATCGCAGCATCAATAACCTGAGAGGCTCGGTCAAAGCTGACGACATGTACCCCATCTGTCGTGTAATTATCAAGTTGAGACTGGGTGTTTGAGATGGAATGGGATGGAACCCATTGCGGCAATTTTTCTTCACGTTCAATGGGTTTTATCTCATCGTCGATGTAGGCACCATGAAATCCAAGTCGAAATGAACCTGTAACACAGACATGGTGTATCGCTCTCCGGGATGATAATGCCTTGAGAAATCGCTTTTCATTCTCAGAAAAATCGGGCGGATGATTGAGGAGAATTATTCCTGTGATGGTTCCAATCGTGTAGGGAATCCCTACCTCAGAATCCAAGAGGGCGTTGCAAAGATGATTCAGAAGGTGATGATCATGGATAAGATTCTCTCTCTCAAAAGTGGAAAGTATTCGATCAGCTTCGTGAGCACCGGGGTCTTCGTCCCAACGAGACAGAATCTGATGGTTCGTGGCGTAGGAGTGAAGAGAGAGGAGACGTTCAGATTTTGACAATGTCCACGGCCGAGTCGTATCAGGATGAAAGCGTGGGAAGCGATGCTCAGCTGCAGCAGTGGCAAATTTGTCGTGTACCTGAACAATGCCAATTGATGTTTTAGGAATCACAACAGGTAAACGGAAATCGATGCTTAATGACTTGATGAGACGCTGTAATGTTGTATGTCTGCTTGAGTCAACTGAGCCTGCTTTATCGAGGATGGCCCGAATGGATGAAGATCGTGTCTCTTCATTTGGGTAGATAACCAATAGATTGTCATAGCCATTTGCTATTTCATCGACAACCCAACGATGTACAACACAGTCAGATGGACAAGACTCGACTGTTATGTTC
>JAKUNY010000002.1:26725-33415 GCA_022451765.1 Candidatus Poseidoniaceae archaeon | reverse complement strand
TGTTTCTCGACGAATTGCTCCTTCTTCATTTGCGAGTTCATTGATTTGTTGGCGCAACGACTGTTGTTCTTTGCGTACATCTGCTAAAGCTGCTGAGACCGTGTCGGACATCAAACGGAGACGTTCGAGTTCGGAGCTGAGGCGTTCAACTTCCTTTGCTCCAGCGATGCCTCCACCGAAACTTACCGACATGCGTTGTCTTGAGCCACCAACCATAGCACCTCCTGCTTCCGTAATATCGCCACGCATTGTCACTAGGCGTACACCGCCCATGTTTTGGCGAGCAATCTCCATATTTTGGACGATTAGCGTGTTTCGCAGAGCGAACTTGATTGCAGTATCAATTCGGGGATCGTATTCAAGCAATTCGTAAGCAAATCCGATCACGCCGGGTTTACGGGCAACCATCATAGCCTTACCACCGGCGCGGCTTGTCGAGAGTTTGTTGAGGGGCAGGAATGTTGCCCGCCCGGCTTTGCGTTGGGCAAGCCACCGTATTGCCTCAGCAGCAACCTCATCCGAGTCAACCACAACCGATGTCATTGCCCCGCCAAAGGCAGTTGCAAGCGCAGTTTCATGTTCGGATTCTATTGGAGCACATAATTCAGCAATTGTACCGATGATCCCTTTGATTTCACCACGGTCTCGTGCACCAAGAATTGCGGCAGCTCCTCCAGCCATACCCTTTGAATTTGATTTGTTCTCCAATTCCGCTCGAGCAGAGCGAAGTTGTCGCTCCGTCTCAGTCATCTTTCGTTCGACTGCGCCTGCCTCTTCGAGAAGGCGGGATTCTGCTCGTTCTGCGTCCAATACGTCCTTGGTAAGCGAAGAACGATCGACTTTCTTCCCTCCTGAGAGTTCTTTAAATTCCGCTTCTTTTTCCTCAAGTTCTAATCTTGATTCTTCTGCAGTTTCCTGGGCTTTTGCTAGATTTGCTTCGACAAGTTCTGCTTGAGCTGCAGTACGATCGACATCGGACTGTGCTGCTGAAACTGTTTGTTTTGCGTTCTCAAGATTGGTAATGGCATCACTCAAAGCTCGATTGAGTTCGGCGTGGTTTTTCCCAGAGCCTTCAAGAAGTTTCCGAACTTTTTCTTCTTCGGATTGTGCTTCACTCAGCATCTGCTGGGCTTCATCCATCTGACGTTGCCTGGTCTCCGCCTCTTCAAGCAAAGCATTCAATGCAGCTTCAGCTTCTTGATAGCGTTCAAGAACTTGTTCACGCTCTTCAGCATCGTCGACGTTCGCTTGCAAGGAATCCTCGATTCGGTCTTTGTCGCGGTCGATTTGCACCCGCAAGTCATGGATTGCTTTCGACAATCCATCACCTTCATCACCGAGCAGTGCATCGATTTGCTTTTGAATCTCCCCAATTCTGTCATCCAATTCGACCAATTTCTTACTGCCTAATTTCACCTGTTCTTCAAGCGCTGAGGCCTCTTCGATGAAACGCAGCTGCTCTGCAATTTGGTGCTCCAATTCCATCCCGAGACTTGCATACATTGCTTGGTATCGTTGGGAACGTGAGGACGTCAATTCGTCTGTGATGGACTGTGCTTTTATGGCGACCTTGCGTTCTTGTTCAAGTTCCTTAAGTCGGGTTTGCTGCTCTTCTTGGAGCATGCCAATTCTTTCGATGTATGAATCGACGCTGTCTTTTTGCTTCTTTGCTTTACGAATCTCATCATCGTATGAGGTTACACCTGCAACACCATCCAGAACCTTGCGGCGCTCGATTGGCGTCATTCGTGCAAGTCCTGTAACGTCACCTTGAAGCACGATGTTGTAACCATCTGGACGGGCATTTGCTGCGTTGAGCAAACGATGGAACGATTTCTGAGAAGAATCTTCACCATCGAGCAGATAGGTCGATACGACATTATCAGAGGCAGTCAGTCGAATTAATCGGGTCATGCGGACCTCATCGTTTTCGATTGGCAAACGGCGTCGACCGTTTGACAGCACGGGATTTCCAAAAACCAGTGTAACTGTACAACCTCGTGCTGGTTTGTAACCCTCAGCCCCGTTGAAAATGAGTTGCTTCGTATTTTGTGCACGGATTGTCCTGGTTGATTTTGGTCCGAGAACAAATTGAATCGCATCACCACAATTGGACTTCCCTGCCCCGTTCGGTCCAGTAATTGCAGAAAAACCACGATCAAGAGGGATGACGACTTCTCCGCGAAATGATTTGAAGTTCTCCATCTCCAACGCTTTTAGAAACATCCCAATCCCTTAACGGTCGAAACTGACCTTAGGTCGAACACCGTATGTCGAGGACATTTAAACAATCGGTTGATTATGCGTCGGAGCATATCGTTTTTGATGCCCAAAAAATGTGCCGTTTTCATCAAACGACGCCTGTCCACCTGCATTCTTTGCAACCGGCTCCTTTGCAGAATGGACATGTTGCCAGAACTTTCGGGGAATTTCGTGTACGGAAAGGAACTAAATGAGCATCACGATCAATAAGACGGCTTCTGCGAGCCACGCCATTTCTTGAGGCTGACATCGACCGCGCTGTCTGATTGAAGACTTGTTGTACACGACGCTCTTTCTCTCGCTCATGCTCAAGCCGCTGGTAATTCTCCTCGAATTCAGATACTTCGTATTTCGGACCACGCATAAGCAAGGCTCCGATGATTGCAAAGAGAATCTGAACCAACCATGGCGGGAGCGGTATTGGGATGATGTCGGCCATGCTTTCGGAATTTGCTGATGTTGGCAGCCATTGAAATCGGTCCAAGATTGCTAGACCAAACAGAACTGCTCCTGAAGTAAACATAACTCGCCGAATACGCTTTGCTAATCGAGGGTCTGAGGGCATACGGAAGCGCCCGGCAGTTACGATAAGAATGCCCCAAAACAAAAGGAGAATATCTGCTGTCCCCCATGTCCCCTTCTCGCCCAAGCAGAATGCAGTACCGGTTTCTCGAATTTCCTTCTCCATCTCGGGTATCGTACACCCTGGATCTGCTAATCGCAATACATCCAGGCGTGCTGTGCCAGCACCTTCGACAACGTTTTCGGCAACCATGCCAAAATGAACGTTGGCAATAACAAAGAGAATTTTTGCAAGGCCTAGCAAGGCAATGACCTTTCGCAACATGCTCTTTGCAAGAATCCACAACACATAGCCCTATCGCTGGACGAACCGATGTCATCAAGAACGAACAACTATTGGCATGACTATGTCTCGTGTCCTCATCATTGGTACAGGCATTGCGGGACTGTTTGCAGCCCTACGGCTTGCGAACGAGGGCTTTGATGTCGAAATCATCACAAAGCAACGACCGAAGGACTCCTCCACAAATTGGGCACAAGGAGGTATTGCCGCCATCCTTGACAAGACGAATCTTGAGGAAATCGACGGCCACATCAAAGATACACTTGATGCTGGTGACGGTTTGTGTGACGAAACGGTTGTCCGCATGGTTGTAGAAGCGGCTGGTGATCGTATCCATGATTTGCTCTCGATTGGCGTTGAGTTTGAAAGAGGTAAAGACGGGCATTTTCCACTCGCAAAAGAGCGTGGACTTTCATCGAGACGCATCCTTCATGCCAAGGATGCGGCCGGGAAAGAGATCGACCGCGCCCTTACTACTGCTGCAGCAGCGCACGATCGAATCAAGCTCCGCCCTAATACACTGGCGATTGATCTCATCCAAAGGGAGCACAAGATGCCTCAGAAGGGCGTATGCGGAGTTTGGGCACTAGACCAAGAAACCAGCGAAGTTCTCACCATACAAGGCGATGCAGTTGTTCTTGCTACTGGTGGTGCGGGGCAGTTGTGGGAAAAGACAACAAATCCATCTGTATCGACAGGTGACGGGATTGCAATGGCCTATAGAACGGGTGCCTCGATAACAAATATGGCATTTGTTCAATTTCATCCGACAGCCCTTGTTGTCGAGGGAGGACGGCCTTTTTTGATTACAGAAGCATTACGAGGAGAGGGAGCGGTACTACTCGACCACGAGGGATACCGTGAGTGGAAAGCCAGCGGAGAAGATGACCCTCGTTCGTTTTCTTTTACGCTTCAAGCATCTCCTCTCGGCTCAATGGCAACGCGCGACGTCGTTGCACGCGCCATTGACCAGCGTTGTGCGGAATCAGGGGCATCGCACGTTTATCTTGTAACTGAGCACCTGGACAAACAACATTTGGAGGAACGATTTCCAATGATTTCCAACCGACTGCAAAGAGATGGAATCGAACTTGGAATCGATCCACTGCCAGTCGCTCCTGCAGCGCATTACATCGTTGGAGGCATTGAAGTCGATGCTGTTGGTTCAGCAATTTTGAATGGAACTGGGAATCCCATCCCAGGCCTGTTCGCAATAGGCGAGGTGGCTTGCACTGGAATGCATGGAGCGAATCGGTTGGCATCGAACAGTCTGCTCGAGGCAGTCGTCTTTGCACATCGTTGCTCATCCCATCTCATCGAGAAAGGGATACCCTCAATCGATGTTTCGCCACCAAATTGGCGCTCAGAGGGATTGTATAAACTCAGAGAACATGGTCCTGTAGCACATGATCGTTCTGCCTTGAATCAAACAATGCGTTACGAGGTTGGTGTGTCCAGGCGCTTCTCTCGATTGGAGCGTGCCATTCGGCGACTTCGTTTGTTGGAAAGAGAAATTGACGCCATCTGGAAATCAAGCCTTCCGTCACGCGAAATTGTGGAATTACGAAACATGATTCTTGTTGGAATTCTTGTCGCTGAGGACGCAATTATGCGGCAGGAAAACAGAGGACTGCATTTCAATAAAGATCTCATCGAAGATCTTGAATGACAGACGAGAGCAACTGGTTAAGCGGTGTTGCAAGACCAAGAATCTCTCCACGTCGGCAAATTTCAAGATTCAGAGAATTAATTTCAGTTTCTCGTCCAGCTCGTATGTCTTGCAGCATTGAACAGTAGTTGTTGCTTGTCTTCACAAGCACGTCACGTAGTCGGTCAACGAGTTGCTCGTCTTTTTGCAGTGGAACCCCCTCTGCACGAGCGATTCGGGCCCCTTCAAGCATTACCGAAACGGAGGATTCAAACAAATGAGGTTCGAGGAGAGAGCCGTTTTCTTTTCCTAGAAGCCCAGCAATTGGATTGATGGCGATGTTCAACAGCATCTTATTCCAAAGCATGACTCGTCCATTCTCCTGCCATTGGGGATTCAATCCACCATCCGAGAGCAGTTTCAACAAGGGAGCAACCGATTCATTGTCATGAGGGTGCATGAAGGGTCCAATGCTCATCTCGCCGCTCCCTGCCCAGTGAACATGGCCTGGTTCCGGCCGGTATGCTCCATGCGTTGTCGTCGATGCAAGAACACGTTGAGGTCCAAACGCATGCACCAAGCGTTCCTCATGGCCAAGTCCGTTCGCAAGCGTGCAGACAAGACCATCTTGGCGCAGGAGGTGTTTTGCAACCTCGAGATGTCGGTCAAATGCTGAGGATTTGCCAGTCATCAAGACAACATCACAGGATGAACGTACCAAATTGGGGATGGGTTGCTCTTCAAGAAGCACCTCCCATCGGTCTGAAGAAATCTCCAGCTTATCCACCCCATCAACACTGAGTCCTGAAACGGTTAGGTGTGCAGCGTGGAGACCGCGACTGTGCAGCAGAAGATCACATGAGGTCTGAGACAAACATCCAGCAATGAGGGAACCTATTGAGCCAGCCCCTACAATGCCAACTCTCAAGATTCAGCCTCCAAATAACCGCCAAATGTGATGAGAATTGCTCCATCTTGGTGCGTCAGTTGGTAGGTGTTGATTATCGATGATGGAACCCCCAGCGTTAGATTGTTCCAGCCGGGAGAAAGCGAATCGGTTAGATTCTGAAGATCCCACTCGACATCTCCAAACGTCGAATGACGAAGCACCACGTCGGATGTACCGTTGTTGAACAATGCAATGGTAAGTTCCGTTGAGGTTGCAGTCCGAGGAGCGTCCCATAGCCGGATTGGTTCGCTGCCATCGTAAAGGATCAGGTTTGGACCCTCTTGGATTGAGAACTTCGTTGCAATTCCCTTTTCTTGATAGCAGTGGATGTAAGTATTCGGTGCCAATTTGAGGACGAGGGCTTCACCTGAACCAATGGAGGGAATTTTGTTTGCGGAACGCACTTCTAAATTCCAATTCCGAATTGGACTACCGTTATGTTCCGGTGTAACCAAGTTTTCATTGTCTGGGCACGAAGATTCGTTCTCTTGATACAACGTGCCTTCTTGATTGAACGGTGTGCCTATGGGATGCTGTTCATCGATAAACCAGCCGTTCCCCGAAGCTGAAACGATGTGTGGCCAAGTGGAGTCAAAACCGACAACAAAGGTCGCATTGCCGAGTGCAACATTGCGCAAATATGATTGTACATTGGACGGAAGTGCCTGATCAACTCCATCCAAACATACAATGTCGTCAGTTGTTTCAAGCGTTTGTGTGAGCCCAACCTGCCCTTCAAGCCACTAGAACGGTATCCAATCGGAGCTTAAGTCCGGGAATGAGATATTAGCAATTTCTTCGAGATAGATATCGAGACAAGTAAGGACTTCTTCACCGCTACGTAGATGATACCATTCTGCTCCCACTGAACCTGTCATGTTGGGGTGGATTGTACCAATTTCTTGATGCTCAGTTTTATCGAAGGCTACATCGATTTGATAGTCAAGGAACGATTGTTGATAACTG
>JAKUNY010000002.1:0-26715 GCA_022451765.1 Candidatus Poseidoniaceae archaeon | reverse complement strand
TTTTCATGCGTGAACACAAGCTCGATTGAGGTTGCATCACCAGGCTCCAATTGACCATCACAAATCTCCCCGCCACAGGATAGTTCCGCTGTCCAAAGGGTGGTGCCAAGAATAGACCCAGCTACAGTGTAATTTCGATTTTCCATCGAGGGGTTTTCCAATAAGATCATCACTGATGCGTTCCAAACATCACCGAGTTCAGCATAGGCATCGACATCGAGCGAGTAGGTGGCTTCGGCATCCCAACGCTCAACGGGTTCGACCGGGAACTGTGAAGGAATAGCAAAGAGGATAGCAATGAACAGGACAAGACCCAAACGACGATGATTCTCTTCATTCAATGGCCTGTCACCATCAATCAAGACAGGAATTCGGGAATCTCCTCCCATGAAAAGAAGAAGTGGGATGGCGACCGACAACACTGGAATCCATATGGTAAACCCATTGAATGCATCGAAAATAAAGAGCGCAGCAGTAACGAGGAGCATGAACATCAGGATTTGCGTGCCTGAACTGCGTGCCTCTTGTATTCCCATTCGTGCAACAAGTAATCGGCCTCCAGGGAACGTAGGGATGGGTAGCATCAGCAACCATCCAACGAGGGTCAAGAAAGCTGCTGCAAAGAAGAAAGGATGGCCCCAGTCAAGGGTTGTTTGGAACGAGGTATCGAAGGCCGTGCTGATCAATTCAATCAAAAACGGTGGATTCGCACGGTAAGGTTCACCGGTCAAAAGATAGGCATCTGGTGCAAGAATGAGTCCAATTGTCCAAAAGACAAAACCGCTCACTAGCAAAACAATTGGCACCGATACGGATGTCCATGCCAAAGACTTGCGGTCAGGCCATGGACGGGCGTCCATTCTCGGTAAGGTTGGGATAAAGAAGATACCGAAGGGCCATATGAAGAAGGAAGTAGACAGGCCTGAAAAGAGCCACAACAAAACAGATGGATCAGGAATTGGTAGTATGTGTCCAGTTCGAACGCCGAGTTTGGCCGAAATTCGAGTTTGTATGTACGAGGCGAGGAAGAGCGTAAAAAGAACAGGGAATGCAAAGCCAATCAATGCATCAAGAACCTCAGATTCTACAAACCAGCCCCCGCTTGGTCTTCCATTCTCCATCCATCGAAGAGCGGAGAGAAGCAGTGTAATGAGGGACGCAGTCCACATGTAAATGTGAATTCTTGAGCCTGGAAATTGGTGGTGTGGAAGAGGGATTGTCGTTAGTTGGTCGACATCGCCGCGTTGAAGCCGTGCCATCCAGCCGAGACGTTCGAGATAGGAATTCAGTTCGGGTAACTTTTCATCCGCTTGGTCTGCTTCTATTTCCCACGTCGGCCACAAGCCTCCGACATGGGAGCGTGTGGGAATGTAACGCTGGATTATGCCCTCAAGTAGGTCTTTTTGACTCCAAGCGTTCTTGTGTACTGCGAGTGGAGAGGGTTCTTTTTCATCCACATTGGTCATGAAACTTGGGCCCCCTTAGAGAGAACTGCGCACCACTCCCACATCAATCATGCCCTTTTTTCAGAGCGATGAATAGGCTCACTTGTTCTTGAATCGCTTAAGACGGAAAGTCTCCTCACGTTCCATTTCTTCAAGCCTTAGTTGAATGAAGACCTTTGCTTCCTCCAATTCAGGAATGACTTTGAATTCGAGTGCATTTACACGACGTTTCGTTGCTTCGATTTCCTCAAGAAGGCGCTTAAGAGTGGCTTCCATCTCAGCGGCTTTTACCATTTTCTCGATCAATTCACTAAAACTGTCGCTCGCTTCGTCGATGTACGGTGATGAACCGATAAATCCGACTCCACGTTCGGCGAAGGTTGACTTGAGATTGGTACCGCTTACGCTGGGAACAACAACGCCCATAATGTTGCGTCGTTCGACTTCAACCTCTGGATGCGCACTGTTTGCAATTGCAGCTGCTCGCACAGCTAAACCTCCTTCGATGGCATTCGCAAGGTCGATTCTTTGTTTTGCTAGGCGAAATGCTTCGGTAATCTCGCGCTTTGCTTCAATCATCTCAGCAAGGAGCTGGCGGAACTCATGAAAGAGACCGTCGCGCTTCATTTTGAGGAGTTTGTAACCGTTTTTGGTTTGCTTGATGCGACCCTTGAGTTTGATCAACTCGCTACGGGTTGGTTTAATGTCAAGCGCCATGGTTTCACCTCAAAATTCAAGCCTTGTTCTCTGGATGGTACTTCTCAATCCACTTTTGGTCGAGACGGACCAGATACTTGGTGTCAATCGATGACATCAATTCCCAGCACAGGTCAAGAGTTTCATCAATCGAGCGATCTTCATCACGGGATTGTCGCAAGAAACGGTCTTCAAACACGCCAGAGAAGTCAAGCAGTTGCTTGTCACGTTCGTTCAATGCATCTTCACCGACAATTGCTACAAGACCACGAAGTTCACGGCCTTGTGCGTATGCAGCGTACATCTGGTCCGATACAGACTTGTGGTCTTCACGGGTTGTGTCAGCACCGATGCAGGAACCCATCAGTCGTGAGAGCGATGGAAGAACGTTGATCGGTGGGTAGATGCCTTGTTGATGAAGTTCACGGGAAATAACGATTTGTCCTTCGGTAATGTATCCAGAAAGGTCAGGAATCGGGTGCGTAATGTCGTCACCAGGCATGGTAAGAATTGGGAATTGAGTAATCGACCCTTTCTTACCCTTTACAATTCCAGCACGCTCGTAAAGCATTGCAAGGTCAGTGTACATGTATCCTGGATATCCACGTCGTCCTGGAACTTCTTCACGTGCTGCACCAATTTGACGAAGTGCATCACAATAGTTGGTCATGTCCGTGTAGATGACCAGAACGTGGTAATCGTGTTCAAAAGCGAGGTATTCGGCAGCTGTCAATGCAAGTCGAGGCGTAATGATTCGCTCAACAGCAGGGTCGTCAGCAAGGTTGACGAACAGTGCAGCGTTCTCGAGAGCACCGGTTCGCTCCAAGTCGGATCGGAAGAAATTGTATTCCTCAGCAGTAATACCCATTGCACAGAATACAACAATGAATTGTTCATCGCTGCCCTTCAGTTTTGCTTGCCGAGCAATTTGCAAGGCGATGTCGTTGTGCGGTAGACCTGATGCTGAGAAAATTGGCAACTTTTGGCCGCGTACGAGTGTCGTACAGCAGTCGATTGCGGAAATTCCTGTTTGAATGAAGTCGTGAGGACTCTGTCGGCTGAATGGGTTGATTGCAGCACCGATAATGTCAGCATTCTCTTCAGCAACGATGTCTGGTCCACCATCGCGAGGACGCCCAGCGCCATCGAGAATTCGTCCAACTAGGTCCTTGCTGACGGGGAGTTTGAAAACATCCCCCATGAACGTAACACCTGCTGTTCGGTCAATCTTCGCGGTTCCTTCGAAAACTTGGACAATCACAAGATCGTCGGACGTGTCCAACACTTGTCCGTTTTTGATGGATCCATCTTCGAGACGGATGGTTACGATTTCACCAAATGCAACTGGTTCGGTCTTGTTCAAGAAAACGAGTGGTCCCTTGACGTCGGTAATGGTTCGGTATTCTTTTCCTGTCATGATATCACGTCCTAGTTGTCCTCCACGGTGTCAGCGATTTCATCGATCATGGACTTGACCATGTCATCGATGGTATCGATGTATCCTTTTTCAAATCGACCACGCATGAGAGTTGTTCGTGCTGGGACGTTGACAACATCGTTGAGTTGTGCACCAGCAGCCATAGCGCTCTTTGCAGCTTCCTGGAAACTCAGAATGGCCTTGGACATGGAATATTGCAAATGAATGTCACAGTATGCGTCAACATCGTGGAATCCATTTTGCTGCAAGAAAAATTCACGAATCATACGTGCAACTTCCAACGTAAGCTGTTGGTCGACCGGCAGAGCGTCTGAACCAACGAGTTGGACAATCTCTTGCAATTCTGCTTCAATCTGCAACAAACCGCTGATTTGGGTTCGTATCTCTGGGAAATCCTGTGCAATGTTGTCACGGAACCACTGATTGAGGCTTTGTGGGTACAGAGAGTACGAGTTGAGCCAGTTAATTGCAGGGAAGTGACGTTGACGTGCAAGGCCTGCATCCAATCCCCAGAAAACCTTGACAATTCGGAGTGTACCTTGCGATACTGGTTCAGAAATGTCACCACCAGGCGGGCTGACTGCTCCGATGACAGTAACCGACCCATCGTCACCGTTCTTGGTTTCGACACGGCCAGCACGTTCGTAGAACTCTGCAATTCGAGAAGAGAGGTAAGCAGGGTATCCTTCTTCACCGGGCATTTCTTCAAGACGTGAGGAAATCTCACGCATTGCTTCAGCCCATCGTGAGGTAGAGTCTGCCATCAAAGCGACGTCGTATCCCATGTCACGGAAGTACTCAGCGATGGTAATTCCAGTGTATACGGATGCCTCACGAGCTGCGACAGGCATGTTGGATGTGTTTGCAATCATCACTGTTCGGTTCATCAATGGCTTGCCAGTGTTTGGGTCGATCAGGTGAGGGAACTCGTCCAATACTTCTGTCATCTCGTTTCCGCGCTCTCCGCAACCAATGTAGACAACAATTTGAGCGTCAGAGTACTTTGCTAGCGATTGTTGTGTGACGGTTTTTCCAGATCCGAACGGTCCTGGAATACCTGCTGCACCACCCTTCGCAAGTGGAAAGAGGAAGTCGAGGATACGCATTCCAGTAATGAGTGGTGTATCCGGTGCGTACTTCTGTCGATAAGGACGCGGCGTTCGAACAGGCCACTTTTGCATCATCTGAATCTCAGAGCCATCCTCAAGTGTACAGACTGTCTCTGTAACATTGAAATCGCCGGACTTGATGTTTTTGATGACCCCGCTCATGGTTGGAGGAACCATGATCTTGTGAACGATTGTTTCAGTCTCTTGAACGTGACCTATGACTTGTCCGCCCTCGACAGCAGCACCCTTTTCCATGACTGCTTCAAAGGTCCACTTCTTTTCGAGGTCAAACGCATCAGCATCAACACCACGAGTGATGAATACACCCATGACTTCTTCCAAGGTTGGTAGCGGACGTTGGATACCATCGTAAATCTGTGTGAGCAATCCAGGGCCAAGGGAAACCGAGAGGGTTTCGCCCGTGTTTATGACTGGTTCACCAGGGCGGATGCCCGATGTATCTTCGTAGACTTGGATAACGGCTTTGTCACCGTGTAATTCGATAACTTCTCCCATCAATCCTTCATTGCCCACACGGACAACGTCATACATTCCTGCGCTCATTCCGGTTGCGGTAACCACAGGTCCCGAAATCCGGTAAATTACTCCTTCTTTGCTCATGTTCTTTTCCTCCATTTTGGAACATCATTTCCATAGGTCGACTCCGATTGCTCTTCGAATGGTTTCTCGGAGCGTATTGTCTTCTTCCGTTCCGATTCCAAGAACCGTCGGCGAGACAGAACCAGACAATTGCAAGCGCAATCGATCTGGCAAGGATGCGAGAACTGCGGAGTCAACCACAACAATTCCAACATCCTTTGAGTTGAGAAGGTCGCGGAACACTTTGATGCGTTCCTCTTCACCTTCTGGATTGTAAAGTGTCGATATTCCAGCAAGCTGGAATCCGAGTGTGAATTCTGGTGTTCCTACGACTGCAATTTCCATATTTTCACCTCATAGAATGTGAGCCTCGAGGATATCGGGCGGCAAACCTGCAAGTCGGCCACGAACGATCATTCGGAGGTCTGTGACTTCCTTGACCTTCATGGCGATGTAATAGACAATTGGTAGAGCAGATACAGGATGGAGGTAGCTCATCTTTTGCATCTGCGCGTATTCTCTTGCGTGAAGCCAAGTGACGACTGCATCGAGGGAACGCTCCTTTTCCGAGGTTTGCAACGCATCTTCGAAACCAGCGATGTCGAACTTCGTGTTGTTTCTCAAAACGTCCATCATGGCGCTTCGACCACCGTTTGCAACGGAAGATAGGGCGCGCTGTGGCATCAAACGTCCACCGGGAAGGAGCTCCTCCAACAGAGCATTTCCCTCGATCTGGAAAGCAGATGCTTCAAGGACGTTCAAGATGTTTCGATGGTCTATTTCGGTTGCGAGTATGCTTCGCAAGTAGCGAGAATCGTTCCCGCTGTGTCCGAGTGCCTTCATCGAGGCAGCGAAGTAATGACGGTCAAGCGCATCCTCATAATGTGAGAGGCGGGCATCTTCAGGGAGATTCAGGAGTGCTGAACCAAACGATTTGCGGCGCATTTGTTGTGCAGCCGAACGGAGGTCATCTGAGCTCTCAAGGATTTTGATCCATGGCGTATTGATTTCATTCAAATCCGGTAGGATGTCCTTGCTGAGTTTTTCCGACTCAATTCCATTTGCTACGGCCCGTAGTACCGCTTTTGCGTTCTGATACTCGTACCGACTGGAATAGATTTCGACAACCTTTCGAACCTTACCCCGGCAATGCGAGAGCATGTTGTCAAGTTCGTTCTCAAGGTTGTGTGTCAGAGCAGCCTCGACGAGATCGCCTCCAGTGTAACGAGACGCGTAGAGGTTGATTTCATTTTGATATCCGCTTTCGGCAACGGTGTTCGTCAACTGGTCTGGCGATTGACTGATGAGTTGTCGCAATCGGGCTTTGTCCATCAATGCTTGGCGCCGAGCCTTTGCTCGTGACGCTACATATGGTACGTTACCCGAAAACATTCTCATCCCTCATCCAAACAGTGTTTCATTGATTGCAGCACGCTCTTCGGTCCATGTACGGTCAAGAAGCGAATCGAATCGGAAATCAAACGATACCGATCCATCTGCAGCTTCCATCATGAATCCGCCCAAGCCATCGATTTCATCACCGATGGTTCGAGAACCTGCTTCTTTCTTTAAGGCAGCAGCATCGACGGATACCGGTCGAATAACGAAATCCTTTCCAGAGACATCATCAGCTCGCTTGAGCAGGGACTTCAAGAGCGTAGCACGCCCTTTCATGCCTGGGTCGGCAAGTTGTGACTTTGCTGCATCGTAAGTAGCATCGAGGACGCTACGACGAGCAATAAGCAATTCTTTCTGGTTGCCTTGACGGGCGCTGGCAACCATTTCTTGCGAGATTTGTTGCGCTTCACGCTCGGCTCTGGCTTGGGCTTCATCACGAATCGATGTTGCCTTGGATTCAGCTTCTCCGACAATTGTCTTTGCTTCTGCTTTCGCTTCTTTGAGCATTGCTTTTGCCTGAGCTTCCGCAGAGGCAGCAATGTCCTTCGCAAGTGTTTCAAGTGTCATAGTATCATCTCCTTCGGTCAAACAGAACGCGTCTGTTTCGGAGCCAATCTTCAGAGGAAGAGTGGCAATGCACCGAGAATAACAATCGACTCAGGAAGAGCCGTGAAGATGAGTGCAGGACCAAACTTGGATCCGTCTTCTGCAATCATTCCGACAGCAGCGCTACCGATAGCGGCCTGGGAAATTCCAGCACCAACTGCAGCAAGGCCAAGAGCGATACCCGCTCCCATGTACTTGCCCCAGTCATCGTAGACGCCATCAGCATCAACATTTGCTTCAGCGGATACGCCCTGAGCGATCAGGACGAGGGCGCCGAGCACAATCATCATTCGTAGGCTTGTTTTTAGGGTATTCTTGTTCATTTTTTCTACCTCCATTTAATGTCCAGTGGACTATGCATCTCCCTCCACGTGGAGGGGTTGGCCACCGAGCGGGGAAAAGACCCTGCCGGAGCCGTCGTAAAACTTGCCCATCCATTCCACAAAGTGGAGACGAGCTGCGTGAATAGTAGGTGAGAGGAGTCCCAGTGCAATCGCAAACACTTGGATGCCAATCCAAAGAAGGAAGAAGACAGGGACTAGGGCGAAGTCACCCGCTGAAATCGCATCCCTCATGGATGCAAAGCCCATGTCGTTGCTGATATCGGCAATCTTGACCCCAGCAACTCCGACTGCCATGCTTCGCAAGTAAGAGAGCGTATTTGCAAGAAGGCCGAATGTTTCGATTGGCCCCATGATGATGCCGCCGGCCCATCCAAAGCCTTCAAAGGTCGCAAGTGCGATGATCAACAACACAATACCTGCAAGAACTGCATATCCGGGAAGTGTTCCTTCGATGAGTTCGTTGCTTCCGCTCATGAAGCCGTAAATGTGAAGGAAACCACCGATGAGGATAAACATCCAACTACCTTTCTCAAAGAATGCTGCGACCAAACCGTGTCCCTTTGCAACGTTGACGAATCCAATGATATATCCGACGAGGAGGTGTAGCGCACCGACGTAAATAGAAACCAGAACGTAGTCTGTTAGGGCACTGTCTGCCCGGTGGAATGGTACATAGGTGTGTCCGAGGCCGAGTGCATCAGCGATGTCACTCTTCTTGAAACCAGAAGTCAGGTCATAGGTCCAATCGTAGAAAGGAATGAGCGGAGATGCATCACCCATGATTTTGCCAGTGCCATCCCAGATGAATCCAAAGCCTTCTGCAAAGAGGAAGCCCCAAATCATGCACCAAATTCCCATCCATAGGAGGACAGTTGTTGCATTCTTACCCATTGGCTCTTTTGCAAACGGGAGCGAACGAAGCCAAAGTGCAAGAAGAACAATGACAAATCCGTAACCGAAGTCGCCAAGAATCAAACCATACAGGAGCGGGAGTGTAATCATGATCATCGTCGTTGGCTCAAAGGTACCGTACTTTGGCCGCCCGACCAGATCAACAACAAGTTCGAATGGCTCAGCAGCACTACCGTTCTGGTAAGCGATTGGAGGCTCGGGTTCAGCGTGATGGTCATCGTGGCCGTCGTGATGATGATGATCGTCGACATGTCCCTCGATCTCGAGGTGAGAGACCATGCTCTTGAGTTTCGAACGGGCTTTGCTTTCGTTTTCAGTAGGAACCCATGCGTCGAGTGCGAAAGCTTGGTTGGATACTGCAAGCGAGGTTGGTGATGTGAAAATCGCGTCTTCTCGCTGGAGATATTCCTCAGCAATCACAAGATCAGAACCGTGTTCTGTGGCCCATTTATCGAGTTTCTTCTGGTTGCTTTCCATTGAGGATTGTGCATCCTCGATGCCCTTGCGTGCGTCGCTTGCTCGCTGAGCTGGCTTGCCTTCTCCGGATGGTAATTGGATGACTTTGGCGTTGAGTTCCGCAAGTGCCATCTGAACTTCAGCAGCCTTGTTAGGAGCACATGCAACTGCGACCAGACCTGCAGGTGCCAGGAATTCAACATCGTTCTTGAGGTCTGCAAAGACCTTGGCTGCTTTCGATGAATTTGCTGTTTCTGCGACATAGACTTCAACGCCTGAATAGCCGGTGAGCAAATCAAGTGATATGTTCAAAGGCGCCAGCTTTTCGAAAACTCGAACTTGATCTTCGAGACTTGCAATTTCAGATTCAGACTCACGAATTGCTTCAATGTAACCGAGTGCTTTGTCAACCTCTTCCTCGATATCCTGCGACATGGACTTGGCTGAAGAGGCTGCCATTGGACCCTTTGCGTTGAATACGGATACTTGACTGCGTACAGCTCGAACTTTGAGAAGAAGTGCGCTTACTTTGTCTGCATCATCGCTTTGGATGGCGCGTCCAACACCAATACCCTCCTCGAATTGCGTGTAATCCTCAATGTGAACACATCCCAAATCGGAACAAGCACGGACAATGTCTGCCATGGCGTCAACAGGTGCTGCTAACGTCATTCGAGACATTGGGACCGTCGAGAACATGATATCACCTCATTGGTTGAGCAATCGGTCGACGATGAGTGCAACGGCTGCGTCTTGTTTGGAGCCTGCATCGGCGTCGACAGATTTGACGGCTTTTGCTCCGTCTTTCTGGACAGTGTTGACGTTCTTCATTGCAGCTTCCTTTGCAGCATCGAGTGTTGACTGAATCGATGTTTGGGCCTCCTCGGTTGCTTGTGCAACGAGATCGGCTGCATCCTTGCGTGCATCACTGAGGATGCGACTGGATTCGGATTGAGCGTCGGAAAGTGTCTGTTCAGCAGCCTGCTCGGCTTTTTTTATGCTTTGAAGGACTTTTTCCATTCCCATAACAACCACTATGAATTTCCCACAAAGAGGGGGTTTATGAGGCTAATGGAGTCTTCCGTTGATTGAAATTGAACGGCTTATTGTGGTTTTCTTCCACGAAATCGACTTGACATCAGAAGTGGATAGAGCAGACGACCCGAGACTTCTTCGAATCCGACATCCTTCATCAAGTTTCGATAATATTTGTTTGTGCCATAATATGTGTACGAACGAGCGAGACCTTTCCACGGATGATCTTTTGTCTTTGTCACCCATCTTGCCATCCATTGGACGACTGTACTCATCCACATTCGCCCAGCGAGTCCGTGCAAGTAGTTCGCTTTCCCGGCATCACAAATGACCAATTGCCCACCTGGTTTGAGAACGCGATAAATTTCTTCTAACCCTTTTTTCTTATCCTGGAAGTCTCGAAAAGAAAACAAACAGAAGACCATGTCGAACGTATTGTCTTCCAACGGAATATCTTCTGCAAGCGCCTGAACATAGGCTGCTGGAGATTCTCCACGGCTTGCGCGAGCCCCATCTACCCTCTTTTTAGCCACCTTCAGCATTGCCTCTGAGGGGTCGAGACAGGTGACGTCAAGCCCAACAAGGTCTTCTGCAAACCTTCCAGGACCGCAGCCGACCTCTAGAACTTTCATGCCCTTTGTTGCGTGATTTCGCACATTCCTTCGCCATCTTTTGTCTTGTCCGAAAGTCATCAACCGATTCACTCGGTCGTAGTTTGGAATGGTCGCTTCAAGTTGCTCTTCCAGTTCCGTCCAAGCTTCGAGGTCGATACCCGATGGGTCGTATCCACCGGTGGCGGCACGCTTCGACATGGTTTACCCGCCACATCCGCACTCTTTGGAGGTGTCGCTTTGTCCACGATTGCAGTCAAGCAATACGCTCAACGGTTTCTGGAGTAATTCCTTCTTCTGGCGTAACTCGGAACACAAGCATCTTCAGATTCTCTGGTGCATTTCGAAATTTCGATACGATCATTGAGGTTTCGAAATCTGAACCAATGGTCCGAACGCCAAAGGTCAGAACCATGTCAGCAATGCTTGAGAGTTCTTGACGAATTGATGGGGGAAGACCGTTAACGGAGACCATGATAAGAAGAAGGCCACGGTACATCTGTGTGTGCGCTTGAAGCATACGAATCATCGCTACTACTCGGCCAGGGTCGTCACGTTGAAGGAAGAAATCAAGACTGTCAATACCCGCTCTAAAGTAGGGTCCAAGCGCCATGATTTCATTGGTAACTTCGGTCAAGTAGTCCTGAGTCGTATCATCCACGAAGCGAGTTTGGGCAAGACGTTGAATGTCTTCGAGTCGAAAGCCCTCCAAACGATATCGGCTCGCAAGGAGTTCTCGCTCAAGGACGTTCGCATTGTACTCTTCACCGATGGTTCGAACGCTGATGTCGAGCGGCCAGTTGTATTTTTTGAATACACGAACAATTTCAGGTTGCGCTTCGTTGGTTGAAATGTAAAGTGTATTCTCGGATTCTTCAGCCGGGGAAATGAACTGTTTTGCAAACAACTCCGCTCCGGAACCTGTCTCGGTGAATGCAACCATTGTGAACCCTCGAGGGACTCCACCGTGCATTTCGTTGTCGAACTTTGGGACACCAAAGGACCCCACTTGTCCGAAGAAATCCTCATCTTCTTTGTCGAATGTGATGTTCTTTCGCATACTTCAACCTCCTCAGTGAATGACCACCTGGCCACGATCGACCAAATCTGTACAATACAGATCAAGATTTGAGAGAACCAGAGGTGGTGTCTGGTCAGGTACGTTGAGTATGACGGAGAGAACCTCGCGCTGACGGAATGTGTTGATGAATGTGTGAAGATATTCAGCGAGCATTCGGTCTTCGTTGTAGATTGCGAGAGCATTTACGCTGTCCATAAAGACAAAATTGCGCTGCGTTTGTGTGGTTCGCAAAATGTACAATGTTCGCAGGAGTACCGATTCGAGCATAATTGGGCTATCGACGAAGTGGATGTTTGGATAGGTTACATCTGTACCTCCGAGAATGCCCGAGGAGACCAGATCAATGAATTGGATGTTTGATACATCAACGCCAATCGATTCAAACGCCTGAATAATTTCGACTGCGCCTCTGCTTGCTGAAATGTATACGCCACCCATTTCGAACATCTGCATGAGCGGTAACATGGTACTTGCTGTAACCATGAAGGCATTCGAATTACCGCATCGAACCTGAACTGAACTGTTGAGTGAAATGGTTGAGAGTTGCTCAGCAATTCGCTGGTCCAATTCGAACATTTTCAAGCACCCCACTTAGTTGTTTTATCGCTTTGCGCACCCCACTTGAGCATGGGCGTAAGCATGACACCAAGAGGCGTTAATTCAATCGCATGCTTGGCTCGACTATGTGCTGTACCACGCATTTTCACAACCTGCAAGAATCGGAGAAGGTGCCCCATTCGCTCGACGTCACCCAAGACAACGATGCCATCGGCAATTGCTTCCTCAACACCGAAAGAGGACCAGAGAGCATTCTCGCTCGCCGATGTAATTTCTGAGATGAGAATCGTAGTGCATCCGAGCGTTGCAAGTTTCTTACCCAGCGTAAAGAGGAAATCCCGAATCAACTGTTCGGACTTGATCTTGTAACACAAGGTCGTGACAGAATCGATGACCAAGCGAGTAACACCAATCGTGTTGACGATGTCAGTGATCGACTTGATTAAAGCATGAACATCGTCCAAGTCGAAGGTTGATTTATCCAAGCCAAGCCAGGAATAGAGAACGTCCATGTCAAAGACGTTGATTAGCCCTGTATCGACCATGTTCATGTCGAAAAAGGCGTATTGACGGATGTTTTCGAGCAACTTGACAGAGGGTTCAGTCGCAGTAAAGTGTGCACAGGCCTCTCCTGCGAGGGCACCTCGAACGAGGAATTCCATACCGAGTGTTGTCTTCCCGGAGCCACAGGTTCCTGATGCCAAAACAGTCGAGCCATATGGTATGCCACCTCGAAGGATTTCGTCAAGGCCGTGAATGCCAGTAATACAACGGTCGCGGGAATATGTCGATACGGCTTGCACGGCTATCGCTTATCCCACTCCAACGGAGTTCATGAAGCATTTGATGGTTCCAAGAAGACATCTCCAGGCGTCGAATTGGATTGAACGGACCATGACGAGGAGGACATTGTGCTTCCACCCTCCCACACAATGACTTGATTGAGATTCATCAGAAGCCCTGTTGTGCCGCCCCATTCTGCTTTCGCATAAGTGACTGGGTTGATTTGGCCAGGCCGAGTAAATCGTAACTCAACGGTTCCAGCACTGTCGTCAAGTAGGTTCATCGAGCCTGTTCCGAGCAGTCCGTATTGACCCAAATCGAACATCTGTGAGGCATTGCCCTGTTCTTGGGTGGTCAACGACCCTGTGAAGAGAGCGACAGATTGACCGCTGATAACGCCCTGCTGAAGCAAGACCTCGTTTGATGTTGTGCCGTTAGAGATGTTGAATGACCACCCATAGAGGCTTGTCGCAAAGGCATTGTCGTTGTAGACTTCGATCCATTCGGGGCCGCCACTGATCGGTCTTGCCATCACCTCGGTGAGGATTAAATTTTCATTCCCTCGGTTGGCGTCATGAACCTCAAGTGTGATCAAAATCAACTCGCTTCCAGCACGGACCGTGCTTGAGGCTGTCGATGCCATCCGGGCTGAATTTAGATCTGCCCCCCCCTCGAATAAATTCAAACCGATGCGTGACTCGTCGTGTGATGCATGTATGGAGAGGCGTAAACACGCCGTTAAGGCCTCGTCCAATCCTAAACCTTGTGAAAAACTTGCAAGCGTAACATTGGACAGGGCAGAAACTCGTTCCATATCGAGCTGGTTGTTTTCCATCAGTCCAGTCTGAACACGACCTTTCTCCAAAGCACTAGCGGATTGGACGTGCCAATCCTTTGTTGAGTTGGCGTGGTCAAAACCCTCTCCTCCGTCGCTTGGTACAAACCAGCCAGAACTGCTCGTGAGTCGATCGAGACCGGAAACAACGGCTTGATCAACCTTGTCGATCTCTGTATCATTGGAGCCCATCTCAAGTTGGGCCAGCGACATGAAGGCCGTGAGAATCATCAAAAAGAGTGTAAACGCAGAGAGGAATTCAATAACGGCTGTAAGACCGCGCTCATCGCTGCGCAATTGCGTCCAATCAGCCTCCTCCATGCGACCAACGACAACAAGGGATGTCATGAACGTTGCCAAACAAATGGTGGTTTCTAATCGATTGGTTTTGCTGTGATTCATGCGATGAGTCTTTGAATCATCCATGCGACCATTGTATGATGACAGGAGCGGAGCCAATGGCTGTTGCGAACAAAAAAACCAGCATAAGTCTGGTTTCGCTGATGATGCTATCGCTTTTTTCAGCCCTCTTGTCCGCACCGGCTGCATCCGCAATAGAGCAGGTTGATCTTGCTGTCGTTTCGGGAGCGAGTCCCGTCGAAGACCGGTTTTACGCTGCTTTCGATCCAATCACATTTTCTGCCGAAGTCGAAAACCAAGCCCTCAGCCCTCAATCTTCAACACGTACACTGGAATGGTACGTTTGCCAAGGAATGAAAACAGCAACACAGTGCATCTCCAGCGACGTTGCAAGTGGTCAAATCAGTGTCAGTGGTCTTTTGGCTGGAGATGTCGGAACCTTTAGTGACGCAACACCTTGGTTCCCATCTGGCTCAACCGGGACATTTACAGTCGTGTTCAAGTTTACTTATGCAGACGTTGATGCAAGCGATGACGTTCATTCCTACAACATCAATTTGACCGCAGAATACAGCGACGTCTCAATCGACCCAAGTCAAGACCCACGAGATACGATATCTGGCTTGCACACCTACGACGGAGAATTTGTGCTGAACACAGAGCAGGATTATGTCATGAGCGTTTCTGGAACGGTGCATACATGCAGTCAATGTGGATTGATTGCTTACTTGGGATGGAACCTGAGAGAACTTGATGGGACAATCGTTGCCACTGAGAATCAAAGCGTCACTACGCTACCCTCAGGAGGATACGAACAGGCCTTCAATGCACCTCTTCCAGCACTCAACTATTCCGTGCCAGGTCGATACATCTTTGAATTTGGACTCATCGATAGCTCGAGCAATTACGCTGGAGATCTCAACGATTACAACGATCTCGCTCAAGTTGAAATCGTCCTCGACAACACGCTTGACCTGAGAATAGCAAGTATGTATCCTTCACATGACCCAACATCCCCGAGTTATTACTACGGCGAAAACATGCTCTCTGTCGATGTTGAGAACATTGGGAACTTCACTGTTGAAAACATACAGATTACATTCGAAATGTTTGACGCATTTGGTGAATCCGAGTATCTTGACCAATGCTCGGTCGATAGACTCGGCCCCGGTGAAGGATCGACATGCATGTACAACCTCACAAAAGTCGGAGAAGGGAAAGAACTTCGCATATACATGCCGACCGCATTCGACGGTCGTCTCGATACAGGCCCATCCGATAACACACTCATCGAGTTCACGTCGGTTCTCGCAGGCGAAATTCTTCCAATCATCTCCATGAACTCAGTGTCTGGAACATACACAACAGCAGACACCATTGAGTTGACTGCGATTACCAACAGCGTGGCTGCTGCTCCGCTCAACTACACGTGGGTATTGGACACCGTTATTCAACTCGGAACAGGAAAATCAATCTCCATAGACGCATCCTCTTTCCCGCTGAAAGATTATGACATCGGTCTGTACGTCGAAGATGCCCTTGGATTTACTGCTGAAACACATGCGACTATCTCCATCATCGACGAAGTTCTGATCCAAGAGCAACCATTGATGACCGGCTCTGCTGTTTCGTTAAACAAAGCTCAGTTCATGTACGATGTTTTGTTACCAATTGAAGGATTTGAATACAACATTGCAGGCGGGAAAGAGCCGCTGATGATCATGGATTTCAAGGTCATGGAACTTGAGAATGATCTGCAACCCGCTCAATTGCAATCGTTGAATCTTGACATTCACCTCACGAACCTTCTACCTGAATCGATTCCTCACGACTCTGTGGAATTTCTCGAATTAACGTCGTTGGATGATACCTATTGGGACTACCTTGAATCCCCGGATTTCTACAGCTATGACGGTCTGCAAAACATTTCATTGAACCTGAACTCAAACACCATCGTCTTGGTGATTGGTTCGCTACCTCAACCAAATGTGTCTCTCGAGAATCTATCGCACAACAAATTGGTCGGCGGAGCCATTGAACTCACGTGGAGCGCTGCAGGAGATGTCGCAAACCCTTACTTCGGTGGCTGGCAAGTTTACAGATTGACCGTCGACGAGTCCGTCGGTACAATCTTCCCCGATCCTGAAGTTGAGACAAATGCAAACCTCTGGAACGTGCTGTTGGCTGACAGTGCCGTTGAGTTGGTTGAAACGGAATCCAATGGATGGTTGGACCCAATTGCACTGGAAACAGGTACGTGCGCATCGTATGCAATCCTACCCACAAATCGAGCAGGGGTGCCGGACCTGTCACGGATCAATGTTGTCATGGGCGAATCGGGCAATTCAAGACTCTGTGGTGATTCGATACCACCTTCGAGTGTTGTATCCTCGTTCAGTTACACATACCGGTTTACAAATTCAACCGAGTGCTATGATATGCAACAGAATTGGAATGCTTGTTATGAGCTCAACATGACATGGACATGGCCTGCAAATGAAGCAGACGGAGGCGTGACATGGAATATGTACCGAATGGAAGTTCAGCCGAGCAATGTTGATTTGAAGTTCGCCACACCTCTAGCAACCGGCCTTACTGGAACGCAAGGCGAACAGGGCTCATTTAACCAATCAGGACTTGAATCAGATGGTATTCGCCCGCTTCGCACATACTACTACGTGCTCGCACCGGTTGATTCCAAAGGAAACGAGAAAACCCTCGGTCTTTCGAGCCAGAATGTATTGCGAGTCAACATGGCCGATCAGTGGTGGGATTACAACCAACATCTGATTCCAGAGGAGCCTGCTCCTCCTGAACCCCCATTTGGTGTTTCTTGGTTCCAAGATGTGCTTGACTATACCGAAGTCGGAGAATTCCAAACTGCCGGACTTGCTGTCGTTGTTCTGGTCGCTCTGAATGCCTTGTTCATTCCGATTACCATCCAGCGCCGCTCTCGATTAAAGCGAGTAATTGCTGCCCGGAAGCGAAATCAAACGACGTTGAACATGGCGGATGACTTCGAAGATTTCTTCGAATGATTCCATTGAAAGTCGAACCGTCATATTCATGACTCAACTGCTGGTGGCTCGCTTCGCTGCGGTGATCGCATAGCCTGGCCATTGCGCTGGATTGCTAATCCAGTGGGTTAAGTCCCTCGGGAGTTCGAATCTCCCTCACCGCGCCACTCATCCCAACGGACCTAGTACTCCCAACCAGGTTGGTGGAACGAACGATATTACAACCAGGGAGAAGAACATCGCTCCAAGATAGGCCAATGAACGGAAGAACGATTTGGCTGCTTTCGGCATGCGACCGTTTTCGTCCAACGGCTCGTTCACATCGATTTGCCATACCGATTGTGCATACCAGACCGTAAGGCCGCCTGCAACAAAAGCCCAAAGTAGAGGAAGACCTGATTCCGGCCAAAAACACGGCACTGAACCGAGTAAAAACAACCCGCCACAATAGAACTTGGACTCGATAACGGTTCGTTTCGCACCTTTGACTTCGTTCATCATTGGGACGTTTGCTTTTGCATACTCTCCGGAGCGGTACAAAGCAAGCGCCCAAAAGTGCGGTGGAGTCCAAAAGAAAATCAACGCAAAGAGCATCCATGGTATCGGAGAACCAAGATCAAGTGGATTCATTGAGTTGATTGAATCAGCGGCTGCTCCAGCCCAACCAATCAGCGGAGGTGTCGCTCCTGCTGCGCCTCCGATAACGATGTTTTGCGGTGTTCTTCGCTTCAACCACATCGTGTAAATGAAGACATAAAATCCAACAGAAAAGAACGACCAAAACGCTGCCTTCCAATGCAGTAAAAAGAACAGCGAAGAACCTATTATCGAAAGAAGCACACCAAACACAAGCACGGTCTTGGGCTGAAGGTGTCCCATCGGAAGCGGTCGTTTTTTCGTTCGCCTCATTTTTGTATCGATGTCACGATCGTACCACATGTTGATTGCATTTGAACCGCCAGCAGACAACGTTCCTCCTACCAACGTAATCAACGAAGTCCAAAGCGTGTCGGACCATGAACGTTCGATGTTGATTAAGTCATACCGAGCCAGTGAATCATGAACAAGGATTGCACATATCGCAGTTATCTGCAACAATACGATGACTCTCAATTTCTTCATTTTTACGAGGAGGATGGCAAATGATGGCTGGTCTTCAGTCATTCATCTCACCAATTACATCGGTTTTCCGGAGGTAGGCCAGCCTGAGCATCATCAGGGTTACCGCTGCTGCAATGAACGACGTGACACCAAACACAAGATGGATCAATGAAATAAGTTCTGGGAACTCTTCGGAATCGGCAAAAACAATGTACATCCCACCGACGAAAACGTTCAAAATCCAAAATCCTGTTACAACCTCGGCGGCTCTTGAAAAGGCTTCTCCTTCACCTGCATCGCGTGCATCGACTCGAATTCTTGCAGCTGTCAGAATCAAAATCAAACCAACAATCGCTGCGCCAAATCTATGGATCATCTGAACAAGAATTCCCGGACCGTCAATGCTCGGTAGGATTGAGCCCTGACACTTTGGCCATCCGTTTGGGAATCCAATACTGCATGATTGGTTGTAGTTTCCTCCAGCCGTACTTGAGACCCATGCTCCAAGAATCAGCAGTATAAACACGGAAGCAGTGATGCTAATCAAACGCTTCTTTTGTCGATTTAAGAACGATTTCGATGTCGACAAGAAAGCCCACTGTGCTCCTTCATGAGCACGCATCGCAATGTACTGCCAAACCAGCAATGAGGTGAAGATACTCGCAAGGGAAAGATGCATTGCGACCGTCCAGTCGGCGTTGTCAAAATAGACAGTAATGGCGCCAGCAATGGCTTGGATAATCAGTAAAAACCCTGAAACGACTGCAAGATTTCTCACCCCTTCACCGTACTCCGCTTTGAGTTTCTGTGCAACAATTGCGTTGATGAGAATGGGTACTGCGATAATACCGACCAAGAGACGATGGAACCACTCAACAAAAATCTCAAAGATTGTGTATCTGTGGTCAGCTCCACGACTGTCAATTTGATCTGGATTCGCTTCCCAATAGGCAGCCTGTTCCGCTTCGTCAACGGCGAAGCCCCACGTACCGAAGCACTGCGGCCAATCAGGACAAGATTCTCCTGCATCATGAATGCGAATCGTGCCCCCAACCGTGATGATGAGCAAGGCCATCACTACGAGTATGAGAGGAAGCGTCGATGGTCGCTTCCACCAAGACTGGTCCATGTCAAGCCGTGAGGGCGGCCCTCTTTTAACAAGACCCTGCGTCCACGGACCATGAGGAAGCCAACAGCCTTGCTCGTAGCGCTATTCCTTGCTGTTGTTCTCTCATCCCAATCCGTTGCTCACATCGGTCATTTTGGAGAATATGCTCCTGCAAAAATGTATGACGTCCGCACCTTTGAAGTTGAATGCGCTCTCTCCAACGAGACATGTTCTTCGCAGGGAACAGAACACTTCATCGAATACTTCTCAGCCGATTGGTGCGAACCTTGTGCGCTTGTATCGGAAGAACTCGATTCCCTTAACCGAACGGACACAGTTATTATTCAACACCACCCATCACCAGCAGACCTTCACTTCTATTCGGAATCCAACATACGATTGTACGAAACATACGGCTTTTGGGGAGTCCCTGATGTTGTTCTCAATGGAGAAGGACTTCTTGTCGGCCCATCACAATCAAATGAATTGGAGTCAACATTGGACAACTTTACGCGTGAATGGACGGGCTTCCTCGAGCTGAACATGACCAATGGGGAGCTCTCATGGCAAGCAGATGACGGTCACGTTGTGCATGTTTGGATTACGAAAAATCGTCCACACGAGTATTCGCTCATCGACCAGCCACTTGTCGTGACAGATCACGCCTTCGCCAATGTAACGAACGAGATCTTCAATTACACGAACGATACAAACGATCCAAACGATACGAACGACACGGAGATGCCATACCATATCTACAACAGCTCGATGAACATCTCACATCTTTTGGATGAAAACGTGACCAGCATTGTTGTAACACTCGAAACACCTGGTCGAATTCCGCTGACTAGAGCCTCTTCTCTCAGTTCACAAGGATACGACTTGGTGGATGAAGGACCAAACAATTTCTTCCCTGAGCAACCCAGGGAAGGTGGTGAATCCGATTTAGCCATCGCTGTCTTCGGTCTGATGCTTGCTGCAATCGTTCCAGCCTTCATCATGTATGTTCAGGCCGTTCGAAAACAGAAGGCTCTGACCGATGAGTCTGAATGAGAACCTTCCGATGGGTTGAAGAACATGACCTCAGTCGATTGCAACGACGGTTACGTCATCAGGTGAAAAAATGGTCAAGCCAGCACGACTCCACACGCGTTTTGAACGAGCTCGAATCATCGGTGCTCGTGCACTCCAAATCGGAATGGGCGCCCCTCTTTACGCCAAGGAAGATGAGCTCCGTAAAGAGTTCAAGGCTGAACTTATTTCCCTATACGGGCTTGAAGAAGCAAGCGTTCGCTTTGTCCTCGACCCTCTCAAGATTGCAGTTTATGAGTACGACAACGAACTCATTCCAATCGATATCGATCCTCACCTTGATGAGTGAACAAAGAACTGGCCTCCTCGTCGAACCAAAGGGTTGAATCAACCACCGAGTTCACCGGTCTCGCTCATGAAGCGAAGAACGACAACACCGATGACAATCAGACTGATTCCAACAACACCAGCGGTATCGATTTTCTGATCGTAAAGAAAGTAAGACACGATGGTTATGGTCGCAACGCCAACACCCGACCAGATTGCGTAGGCAACTCCGACAGGTATTGTATCAAGTGTGAGCGAAAGAAAATAGAAAGCTGCACAATAGCCGACGACGACGATAATTGAAGGACCCCAACGGGTGAATCCTTCCGTCGATTTGAGCGAGGCGGTTGCAACGACTTCAGAGAAAATCGCCAGTCCGAGAAGAAGCCACTTACTCATGGATTAAATTGCTCATCGAATGCAATTGAACGTTGCGAATCCTTGCTTGTCGGGAACATGATTAACTAATATCACCAATAGAAAACTTCGAGGGAACCAACATTTCATTCGAAGAGCGTGAAAGAATTCTTGCTCAAGCCCAAGCATTAGGTTTGAAATTGAGCGAAGATGGTGAACGTTGGCTCCAGATTGATGCACATTCAGGGGTATCAGAGAGCTCGAATCCGGGTATGATATCAGAACCTAAACTCGGCATTTTAGCACTAAACTACCTAGCCTTGTTTGCAGTTGTTGGGCTCTCATTCTTCGTGGTGATGCTCATAAACGATGTCATATTGTTCTTTTTGCTACTCTTTACAGCCTCAGCAGCCCATGCTTTCATTGTCTCACACTATCTAGGCAAAGAATTCAATAAGGGACTTGGCTTTGCGTTTATCTTCTCTCTACCAGTTTCGATTTGGTCGTATGTTAATGAGCTCAAATATGGTTGCTTTTGCCTTTTTTCATGTACATGTCCCCCAACACCATCCCACTATGAGTATCCCATGTTCACAGCGTTGATTGTAGCCATATTGCTGGTCATCTACAGTGTGGTCTTACAAGTACGTGGCAAACGGTCGCGTGGATTTGGAACCTTTGTCGGACTTATTATGTCGGCCGTTATTTTCTGGGCATTGACAATCATTGGATTTTGGTCCTAAGGTAGAGCAAGTTCTCATGATCGCAATACGTTGAATCGCAACAAGATTGACGGCAATTACGGGAGGTTCATCCCATCGGTATTGCTTTCGCTCGATGACACGCTATCCGTCAGTGTTTCGAGGATATCGACGATCAAATGACGTCGATTCTAACGGGGCTTGTGGATACCTTTTCTTCTGACGCTTTGTCGTTTTGTTGCGACTTGAAGAGCAGTGTGCAAAATGCAACACACACTACAAGCGGTAGCAACAAGGGCAAAAACATCTCGAGCGATTGTTGTACAAAGAGTGCAACAACGCCAATCAATCCAAAGAGGAATCCCACACCGTTGAGCAGTGGGATAGAAGCTCCATCGTCCATTTTTTGGTTCAGCATGATTCTTACAGCAATTCTAAAGGTATATGACAGTATGTTTTTTCAAAATTGCACTTTTTCGCTAGAGTATGCACGCAGTCCTTCGATTTGACGAAATTCTTGGATAGAAATATTACGTATTTTGTTACCTTTTTTTGTTACTTTCCAGTCGCTTTTTGCAATTTACTCGACGAAGTCTATTTTGTCGTTCCAATCCTGATTTCATTGATGCGATGAATTTGTCTGAATGCATCAAGCATTGAATCCGTAATAGTCGGATTGAATCACATCTTCCAAGGATTGTCGTGGAAGAAGAACGGTGCGCACTGCCCAGAGATCGGTAAAGATTCGATAAGTTGCCGTCTTATCGAGATAATCGACGCCGCTTGATCCACCTGTCCCCATTCTTCTCCCAATCATTCGTTCAACCATTCGAGCGTGTGCGTGACGGAACAGAAGCATGGATTGTTCAAGCTGAACCATCGAGTCAATCAAACGGCGTGGCCATGAAAGAAGGGGTAATTCTGGATAGGATTCAATGAACAGCAAACCTGCTCGGGCTCGATTAGTGATGCCATTTGGCTTGAGAAAGTCTCGTGCAGAGGCAAGATTTGCATCCATTCGCGGCTTCAGGGTGTTCGTGCTTCCGTGGCCAATCGAAACCATGTGCGAGATGACTTGGTCCGCGTGCGAGGCCATCGTAGCGAGGTGGGCATCGACATAAGCGTCAATGACATCTTGATCTCCGTCATCAGAGGGCGTGGAACCGTTGACTGGTGTTCGTGACAGCCATGATGAGATGAGATCGACAATTGTGGGTTCTTTGGAAACCGACTGAAGGGTTTCAAATGCTTCATCATTGATTTTTCCCTCATCATTGAGCTTTTTCATGTGGGCCATTGGGTCTATGTCGGCGACGCGCGATTCTTGCTTGAGGCCGAGTCGCATCTCCATTGCTCTCATCTGCCAAGATTCGAAACCAGAAGAAGTACCGAGACGATCTCTGAATGCAAGGAAACCTTGTGGGCTTAGCGTCTCCATCACTTTCCATTGATTGGCAAGAAGACGAAAGATCTCAATAACACGCTCAAAGTGATGAACGATTTTAGGCAAATACTTCTCATCCACGGAGGCCTTTGCAAGATAATCGTGGGCTGCGTCGAGTTCTGTTCGCACCTGTTTGAACCATAATTCGAACGCTTGATGTGTGATGATAAAATGCAACTCGTCATTGGTTGGAGAAGGATTGTACCCCTCTGGCCCGTCTTGCAACTGAAGCAATTCATCAAGACGAAGATACCCAGAATAGGTCATTCGATTCGTTGGAGAACCTGAACCTGCCATGAACCCTGATGGAGATTCGGCACTTGAACTCTTCACCCAATCGCGGTCAAATTTTGCCACATCATTGTGTTCCTGAGGATAACAGTCATAGAGTGCATACGAAACCCCTCGACATGGGCGTAGACCACTCCACACTCCTCTCATGGCTTGCGGACTACGATAAGGACAACATCACCATCGGTGTTGTTGCATCGCATTCATCCCTACAAATCCTTCATGGGGCACGTATCGAGGGATTCCGTACGCTCGGTATTGCCGTTGGAGAAAACCGTCGACGCTTCTACAACGCCTTCCCTGGTGCAGAACCAGACGAATGGTTGATGCTCGAGAATTACCGAGAGATGTTCGACTACGCCGAATGGTTTCGAGAGAAAAACGTGATTATTGTTCCACATGGATCGTTGGTTGAATACCTCGGTAGCGAGAACTTTCGCAACTTAGAGGTTCCAACATTTGGTAACCGAGGCATCCTGCGTTGGGAAAGCAGTCGTGCAAAGCAACGTGATTGGTTGAAGGCCGGAGGATGTACAATGCCAAAAGTGCTTGAAGATCCACACGACATCGACGGACCGGTGATTGTCATATACGCTGGCGCGAAAGTTGGCAGAGGTTACTTCATCGCTCGTGATTATCGTGATTTCCGACGAAATGTCGACATCGAGGAAGAATTTACAATCCAAGAATACGTTCTTGGTTGCCGGTATTACCTCCATTTCTTCTTTGACCCCCTTGCAACAGATGGATATCAGGTTCAAGGGCGTGGTAAATCCGCCGGCAAGAATCTCGGGCGTCTAGAGCTACTTTCAATGGACCGTCGTGACGAGGCCAACGTTGACGAATTCTACAAACTCGGATCATTGCGAGATTTAAGAGAATCTGGTATGGAGCCCTCGTTTGTTGTGACTGGAAATCAACCTGTTGTAATTCGCGAATCGTTGCTTCCCAGAGCGTTCGAAATGGCTGAGGGAACCGTGGCTGCTTCATTCGAATTGGAAGATGAATCAAGAGGCATGATTGGTCCGTTCTGTTTAGAGACCATCGTAACGGATTCGTTGGAATTCAAAGTGTTTGAAATCAGTGCACGCATCGTGGCCGGTTCAAACCCGTTTGTCGGCGGATCGCCTTATTCTGACATCAATGAAACCCGAATGTCAACTGGACGTCGCATTGCTCGAAGCGTACGAAATGCGCTCAAGGATGACCGCCTCGACGACATTCTATCGTGACCTCAATCCAAATCAGGTGCTGGGGGGATACCAGAACCGTCATCTTCGGGTTCAGTGCCTACCTCACTTTCAATTTCATCAACAAGTTCACCAAATTCAACTTGCTTAGGCGTGCTCTCATCAATGAGAATTTGGTCTGCACCGACTTCTCCGCTTTCAGCTCGTCGAAGTTGTTCTTCCAAATCTCGCTTAATCCGTTCCCTTTCTTCAATGGTGGGAACGCTGAAGGAACAGACGAGTTGTATTTCGTCACCGAAGGTCAATTCCCCAGTGTATTCCATGAGATCACCGTACGCATTGGCGATAACTTGGAATTTTGTCGGATCTTTGGAACGACGCTTCTTGTGCTTCTTGTAATAGTGAACAAACACTTGGTAGGTCCCCGCAGGAGCTTCGCCTTCTGGCCAAACCACGTTCTCAACTGGTTTTCGTGAGTCTGGTCGGACGTTTGCGTCAACATCCAGTTCACCCTTACAAGCCGATTTCCGATTCCCTCCGTGAATCCGCTCACCCGATGGGCAGACGACGTGAAGATCGAGATCGTTGTAATTGTTCCACATGAGCGAAACTTGAACATCGGATGAGCGAGCACCTTCTCGCTCAAGACGGGCTCGAAGTTCCTCAAGCGCACGGGAAGCAGCCTCTCGACGTTGGAGTGCGTCCTTTTCTTGCGCTGCACGAATTTCTTTCAAACGTTCTTCTTCTGCTGCTGGAAGTTCAGCTTGTCTCGCTGCTTCCTCTGCATCACGCTCTGCTTGTGCAGCAGCATCTCTTTCAGCGTTCGCTCGTGCCTCTTCAGCAGCACGTTCTGCCTCAATACGATCTTTCTCAGCTTGTTCTTCTTGCTCTTTCTTGAGGCGTTCTTGCTGTTCAGCAAGGGCTGCTTCTTCCTCTTCGAGACGGCGACGCTCTTTTTCGTCTTCTCGACGAGCCCATTCCTCGTCACGACGACGTCGCCGCTCGAGCATTTCCTCTTCCGTCTCCTCGCTTTCTTCCTCTTCAAGTGCAAGCGGTTCCGGCTCAACAACGGGCTCAACAACTGGCTCAGTCGGCTGTTGTTCTTGTTGAATCAATGAGATGCTTCCACCGGACAAGTTTCGGCGTCGGCGCTCAGACTCAATCAACATAAGTTTGCGTTCAAATTCTGAACGCGCACTGGAAAAGCTTGAACCTTGAACAGGTGTTCTCAACCCATCGGCAATCATGCCTTGCCGTACCTCAAGAGCGGCATCTCGGCGAATAAGAACGAACCAAACACCGAGAAGAAAGCCTCCTCCTAGGATGGCCAAAACAAGAATGGAGCCCGTTTCCATGATTCTCGGAAAGCACACTGTGTCTTTTATCATTTGCTTACTTAATTTGAGGATTGCGTGTATGCAAAGCATTGAATGTGTCAAGCATCTCGTCATGCCATGAACAAGTCCGAACGGCTTGAACATCTCCTTCCAAACGGAAGAGGCGTATGGATCCCGATTGACCACGGAATGGCGGACTATCCAACCCAAGGTTTGGAGGACACTGAAGGATTGATTCGACAATTGGTATCTGCTGGGGTCAATGCCATTGTTGCTCAGAAAGGGGTTGTGAGTCACTACAACCACCTTTGCAAGGACAGCAGCACGAGCATGGTAATTCACTTTTCTGCGTCGACCCGTCACGGTGGACGTGACACCAGTCGTAAGGTATCCGTAGGACAAGCTTCAGAGGTTGAAGCAAGAGGCGGTCTCGCTGCATCTGCCCAAGTTAACATTGGCTCTGAAGGTGAGGCAGAGCTGCTGGAAGCGATGGGCGCCCTGACCACCCAGTGTCACCAACTTGGATTGCCTGTGCTTGGATTG
>JAKUNY010000199.1 GCA_022451765.1 Candidatus Poseidoniaceae archaeon | reverse complement strand
TTGCGCCACAGTTGTAAATCGGCGAAACTCGAGATATTGCGAGGCCGCGAGTAAAGATGTAATAAGCAGGAACGTAAGCGAAAGATCCGGTTGGCTCAACGATTGTAATGTTGAATTTAGCCGAAACACTTCCGCCAGAATTGTTAGCCCATACGGTGAATTCTGTTCTTGTCATATTGACTGTCGGCGTTCCGCTAATTGTGCCATTGTCAAAGGTCAAACCAAGCGGCACATCAGGACTAATTTCCCATGTATCAATCAAGTCAAGCGGAGTGTAGGTCGGAATAATATCAGTGATTGTGAGGTTTCTAGTGAAGTTGTAATCGTCTGGGTCATACTCCAAAGTCGGTGCAACTTCAAGGATTGTGATGTTGATTATTGCGTAAATTGAACCACCAGAATTTGTCGCGGTAATGTTGAATGGCTTAGGCGTCAACTGTAATTCAGTTGGAATTCCCCAAATGGTACCATTATTGTTACCAAAGTTTAGACCAAGTGGCAGTGTCTCATTTATCGACCAAGAAGTAATTTCACCCGGTCCGGTTAATTGTGGCAGTAATGGTAGGTCTGTGCTCGCGGTATTATTGGTCAATAGCAGTTCAGACGGACTGTAGGTAAAGGTGCCAGGCAACTGATCTACTACGGTAATATTGAACTCGATCTCGACTGAACCGCCGGTATTGTTGGCCCAAATAGTGTAATTGGTAGTTGGCCACAACTCGGTTGGAATACCAGAGATCTCACCGGTATTATTGTCAAAGGTCAAGCCTTCTGGCAGTTCACCACTGATTTCCCATGAAATGATTGTGCCTGGGCCGGTAATCTGCGGGCTCATTGGTAAGTCTGGACTTGCCGTATTGTTGGTCAAATTAAGATTGATTACTGGATAGGTAATCGAGGTTGGAAGCTCGTCAACGACTGTGATGTTGAGATAAGCCGCTACCGAACCACCGCTATTGTTAGCCCAAACCTTGTAGGCGGTGGTTGGCCAAAGTTCAGTTGGTGTGCCGTAGAAGGTACCATTATTGCTGCCAAACAAGATTCCTGATGGCAGGTTTGTGTTGTTTAGTTCCCAACTGAGTATCTCTCCGGGACCAGTTAGTTGTGGAGCAAGAGGTAAGTCAGCACTCGCGGTATTGTTTGTCAATTGTAAGTCATCTGGATTATAGGTGAAATCGGTTGGTAGATAGTCAACAACAGTGATATTCAGGTAAGCCATGCTTGAGCCGCCGCTATTGTTGGCCCAGACCATGTAGGAGGTTTGCGGCCACAGTTCCGTCGGCGTTCCCGAGAGCACCCCGGTCTGCGTGTTGAAGGACACGCCGTTAGGCAAAGTACCGTTGATGGCCCACGAGGTCACGGCTCCACCCGTGTTGGTTTGGTGGTTGATCGACAACGGACTGTGGGCCCACAGCTTACGGCCCGAAGTTCCTGTCATGCTATCGAAATACATGGTTCCGTTGTGGTAGAACTCCGTACCGCCGTAGCTGGGAGAGCTGCCCGGAACTCCGGGACGCAGGTCCGAGACCAGCCAAACGGATTGATTGGAGGTGTCGTATGCCCACATCTCATAGCCGTACGCCGTGTCAAGTGTTGCCGTAAAGTAGAGCGTGTCGCCCAGAACCATAACCAACTTGCCATCATCAGTGTTAGCATTATTTGGCATGGTCATCGAACCACCTTGGGCACTGGCATCGTACACCTTCCACGTTGTCCGATTCGAAGTATCGTGCGCCCACAACTGAGGCAACCCTGTGTTATCGTCTCTCGCATCGAAATACAACGTGTCACCGATGAACACCTCCATGTAGTAGCCCGGTACGCTACTGTTCATGCCGTTGAATCCGGCAGGGTCAGGATAGATATCGGCCACAAGCCACGTGGAATGATTCGAGGTGTTGTGCGCATAGAGCTCAGTACCCGTGCCGTAACCACCTTCTGCACTGAAGTAGAACACCTCATCCATGAGCATGAAGGACATGTAACCACCGGGACCGCTACCGCCCCATTGGTGGAAATCATTGCTGGTTCGAATGTCGGTGACCAACCACGTGGTGTGATTCGAAGCGCTGTGAGCCCACAGTTCTCTGTAGTAAACCCAGTCATCGGCATCGAAGTAGATGGTGTCGCCAACGAGAACGGACGAACCGGCTCCCGGTCGACTGCCGTGAGCTCCGTTGCGGATGTCAGCCACCTGCCAAGTGGTTGTATTGGACGTGTTGTGCGCCCACAACTCATGACCGTCGTTTCCATCGTTCGCAGCGAAATAGATGGTGTCATCGATGAGGTGCGCAAGAAGTTCATCAGCGTAATATCCTGCCACGGTCAACCCCGAATCCGTACCGCTCCAGATGTCGGCCACTTGCCACGTCGTGCCGTTGGAGGTGTTGTGCGCCCAGAGTTCAACCCCCGTGCTTCCATCGTCTGCGGAGAAGTAGATGGTATCGCCAACAAGGACGGACAGATGCTCGCCCGGATTGCTGTGCGAAAAGTTGTTGATGTCGCTGACCATCCAGCCAGTGTTGTTTGAGGTGTTGTAGGCCCACAGTTCGGTACCGTTGTTCCCAAAAGCGTCGAAATAGATGACGTCGCCAACCAAGAAGGACATGCGTTCTCCGTTGTCAACCGTAAAGAGGACTTGCCAGGAGGTCCCGTTGGACGTGTTGAGCGCAGTCAGAGGACCGAACTGGCAATTGCACATCGCGGGTTTTGGGCCGTTGATGTAGACGACATCACCGACGAAGACCGCCAACTTGGTTGGATCAAGTTGGTTGACCTGCCAAGAGGAACCGTTGCCCGTGGTGATGTTGATGAACGAAGGCCCGATGTTCACGTAGGAATTGTTGGTCCAGATGTTGTTTTCTGGAATGTACTCAAACGGACCCGGTGCTTCGTCGTTGATGGTGATGTTGATGG
>JAKUNY010000198.1 GCA_022451765.1 Candidatus Poseidoniaceae archaeon | reverse complement strand
AAGAAGTCGCCGTAATCCACTTCTCCATCAGCAGTAATGTAGAGACTTCCTTCGCCTCCGTAGGTATCGATTGTAAGCTCATCTGACCGGGATTCCAGATTGACATAGAAAAACACTCTTTCACCCGCAGGCGCACTCCAGCCATCGCTTTCTTCATCGTTGAAGAGTTCAATCGGCGTCCCATCGTATTCCCAGACGTAGAGGTCTTCGAAGGAAGCCGTTATGGAAACACCACTAAAGACACTCTCTGAATCGAGAAGGATGTACCATGTCCCTGGTGTTGGATTGTTGAAACCAATCTTGTCGCCCGCACCCGGTGCACCCGAGTGGTAATCGGCCTCACTTGCGGTTGGCGTCGTCTCAAACCGAGTGTGCAGTGTTGCCTCACCAAACCCACCATCGAGGTCGATTTCGAGACGTTCAGTCCCCGTTGGGACCTCGATGAAGAAATACTGATCAAGGCTATTGTACCCACTCATTGGGCCGTAAGCAATGTCAGGCTGCAGCTCAATGGCTGTCGATGGGTCAGCATTGGCTGGTGCGTACGTAAATTCAGCAACGATTGTAAAATCAGTGACTTTTCTGTAAGAGAACGCCGTGATGTAATAAATTCCAGGTTCAACATCAAACATGTTGACCTCTTCGTTATTCCCATTTTGGGTAGACCAAACAACACTGCTTTGCACCTCTGGATTTTCAAACATGAAATCCTCAAAGATTTCTCCGTAGTAGTAGTAGTTGGGATCGACGGGCCCACCTGCCGACATTATTAGATCGACATTGCCTTTTCCACCGTAGGTTTCAACCTTGAGCTCAGTGAGAGAATCTGTAACGTTGACGTAGTAGTAATTCAGTTCTGCATTGTAATTGTCTCTGTCAGCATCCAAGGATTGCGACGTAATAGCAACACCGTTGTAAAGTTCCGTCATTTCATCGAGGCTTGGTGGTTCTTCTGCAGCTTCCCAACTCGCTTGTATTTCGAATTCGTCGAGGTCGACTTTCGCTACGACAGAGAACCACAAGATTTCAGCATCTGGCCAAGACCAAGAATTCCACACAGACCCATAATAACCCGTCAACTGTTCGTCGTAATCCCACGGGGCTGGGATGCTATCATAACCGACGTAGACATCAAACCCAAGGTCTTCTTCATAGCCATCATCCCACTCTTCGTAGTATTCTTCAGACCATCCCCACGCATAGAAGTCTGCCATGAACGTGTATTCATCAAGTTCAGCATAGAACAGCATTGTATCGCCTTGTTGAACATCCTCGATGAGCACATATTCGTCGTTTTCCAATTCAACGGCCTGGGCAACGATTGAACCATCAGGCATAACCCAGTCTGCACCATGAATTTCTCAAACTCTTTCATCAATTTCATCGTTGAGTGCGTCACCTGTGTCAGCACCTTCTCCTTCCCAAAATGTCCAATGACTGACAGGCTCCCAGATGCCATTTTCCCTGAAGGATACGGTGACATCATCGATGATTCCTTCAAAATGATAGCAGTCGCAACCTGCGCCCATGCGTGCAATGAACAACTCATCGCAGGAATCGCCCGAGGCATAGCAATCGTTTGAACCAAAATCTCCGAGTGGAATCTTCGCATCCTCAGCAGAGATGTTTCCTGAAGGAACGCCATCGATGGTGAAGAATCCGCCAACATCTTCGATAATCTCCACACCGACAGTGTACCACGTGTCTTCATCGATGCTCGCATTGGATGTTGGATGCTTGGAGAGGCTGTACTCAGAAGCGTAGCCGATTGCACCGCTCGAAAGGTACATCCCCCATCCGTAATCTCCTTTCATGGTTATGAAACGGATTCCGTCGGTACTGCTGGCCTTGATGGTGGCCTCAATACGCAAGGATTCGCTGGCGAGCAAACCATCGTCATGATCGATGGTGATGTGATCACCCAAGCCATCGAACCGCAGAGAGAAATCTGCACCGGGACCTACTTCAACGACACCATAGACAGGGAAGTACTCAGGATTGTTTTCCAAATCGTTCCATGTTTGTGGCATGATGTTGCCCATGTTCGTCGAGGCGATGTGAACGTAGTCGGAATCATCGCCTCCTGTTGGCTGATCAACGCCCCAATTCCTGTACAAGAAGGGGGTGCCATCGTGCCAGCGATAGATGCCTTCATCCTGAACATCGTTCAATCCAATCCACAAATGACGGCTTTGATTCTCAAAGCTTGCAAAAGTGTCGAACACCCAAGTGTTTTCTTCAACATCATCGATGGTCGTCAAGTAACCATTCAGCGACCTTGCCGTGAACGCAGCATCCTCCCATGAAGAAGCAGAAAGGAGGTGGTACGTTTTGTTGTTGTCTGGGTTAACAGCAGTGTGCAAGACGTCGACTCCATCAGAGCTGCTTGATTGAGCTTGTGTACTCGCAACCAAACATGTTGATGCGAGCATCATCAGAATCAGTGTTGTGGCGACCATTGGCGAACCTTTGGACATGGTTGTGACATCGAATGGACGTTCTTAACTCCATTGCATGCCTTTCTCAGACACTCTATCTCTAGAATTCAGTGTTATTGAATTTTCTTACCGCCTATGCGCAGTTCGGTGTGGAGTGGCATTTGATGTTCCCATGCGAACTCTTTCACAACTCGCCATCCTTTTTCGCTACCCTCATAATCGGTTACTTCGATGGTTTTGTTCCGTGTGTTTGCCTTGAACGCTGCAACAGGTTCAGCATTCTTGAACACCAAATAAGCGCTTCCAAAACCGAACCGCTCTTTCAGGACATCGCCAAAGTATGGAGCGATAGGATCGGTTGGAGGAAGAACAAAATCGCGGATAGGATTGATCGATTTCGCAGTCTCAAGCAATTCCTTTCGTCCCCAACACACCTGATGGAGATTTTCAATAAGGAATCCCTTGACGAGCGTGCCGTCC
>JAKUNY010000197.1 GCA_022451765.1 Candidatus Poseidoniaceae archaeon | reverse complement strand
GAGGGGGCCGTTAACGCCCTGCTGGGGACAAACATCGCCTTCCTCTCCGACCCTACAGGTGCCCAAATCATTGTGATTCTGGTCAATATTTGGCTGGGCGTTCCGTTCATGATGATGTCGATTAGTGGGGCACTGCAATCCCTCCCTAGCGACATGTACGAGGCTGCAGAGGTGGACGGTGTCTCTGGCTGGAGGGCATTCCGTTACCTGACGTTACCAAACTTGCGCAGTGCTTTGATTCCACTTTCGCTCCTCGGATTCATATGGACATTCAATATGTTTAACGTCATTTACTTGATGACAGACGGGGGTCCGAATCTCTACTTTGGTGAACCAGGGCAAACTGAGATACTGATCACCTATGTTTACGACGTAGCATTTCGGGAAGGCGCCTATGGTGTTGCTGCTGCATGGTCGGTAATCATCTTCCTCATGCTGTTTGCATTCTCTTGGCGATACATGAAACAAACCAACGCAACGGAGGCGGTAGGATGACCTCTTCGCATAACATGCGTGCTTGGTATGTACCTGTTGAGATCGTTCTTTTGCGCCGTTGGATCGTTGCTGCATTCCTTGTCAATGTCCTCCTTCTGACCGTCGACTATCTCCGAGCAGATTCTCAACTCTTGATGCTCGGTATCTTTTCTTGTGTCCTCTTCGCATCACTGCGGGCATCCCTCCCAGAAGTCAATAATCAACTTCGAAGGAATGTTTCGCTGGTCCTAAGCGCAGCACTACTTGGAATCGCCGTGTATCGATTCATGGTTTCTGAACCAACAGTCTTCAACATCTGGATTCATTGTTGGACACTTATACCATCCGGTTTGTCCCTGCTCTGGCTGTCTGGAGTTCCGGTTACAGTTTGGACCTCACGAAAACTTTCTGACTCAGCGATTGAATATGGCTTGATGCGCAATGTTTCCGTGAGCAAAAAATACCATTCCATCTCCACGCACATCACATTGTTGCACTTCGTCGCTATCACAGTTATTCCATTGATATGGATCATCGACATCGCTTTCTCAGAGGGATATGCTCTTGGCGGACAAATAGGTGATTCGTTTACCACAGACCATTTTACAAAGATTCTGAACGGAGACTCGTTTTGGACGTGGTTTTTCAACTCACTTATCGTAAGCATTGGTACTGCATTGCTTGGTTTGTTCATCGCAATTCCTGCAGGATATGCATTTAGTCGATACAAATTCACCGGCCGAAATGCTTCGATGTTCTCGTTCCTTTTGGTTCAAATGTTTCCAGGAATCATTATTCTTGTCCCGTACTTTTTGGTGATGAAAACACTGGGATTGTTGAACTCCCATCTCGGTCTAATTCTTGCTTACTGTGTAACTGCGTTGCCATTATGCGTTTGGATGCTGAAGGGTTTCTTTGACACCATACCAAGGGAGCTTGAAGAGGCTGCCGAACTGGATGGTTGCAATCAATTCCAAGTGTTCACAAAAGTTGTATTGCCGCTTTCAACTCCAGCAATTGCTGTCACTGCGCTGTTTAGTTTCCTCGCAGCTTGGAATGAATTCCTTCTTGCATTAACGTTCAATACGTCCAACGACATGTACACACTTCCCGTCGGGTTGGCATCATTGATTTCCTCTACGGGACAAGCGTGGGGTGATTTTGCTGCAGCGAGTTTGCTCGTCAGTCTTCCTGTCGCTCTCCTCTTCCTTTTCTTCCAGAAATTTATGATCGATGGTTTATCGGCGGGTGGCGTAAAAGGGTGAGAATATGGTAAGCGTAAAATTTGAACAAGTTAACAAGCGATATGATGATGGTTTCCAAGCTGTTCGGAACCTGAACTTGGAAATAAAAGACAAGGAGTTCTTGGTTTTGCTTGGCCCTTCAGGGTGTGGGAAATCAACAACGCTTCGTATGCTCGCTGGTTTAGAGGACGTCACTGAGGGGAGCATTCTCATTGATGGAATGAAGATTAATCACCTTCCTGCGGGCGCTCGGGGTCTTGGTATGGTGTTCCAGTCTTACGCTCTCTATCCACACATGACCATCCGGGGCAATCTTGCGTTTGGTTTGCGAATGATGAAAGGCACTGAAAAATTGGCAGAAACGGAAATCACTGCTAGAGTTGAGGAAATTGCTTCTCTGCTGGAACTTCGTGAACATCTTGGAAAAAAGCCGAGAGAACTCAGTGGAGGGCAACGTCAACGTGTAGCGCTTGGCCGTGCATTGGTTCGACGCCCAAAGGTCCTCCTGATGGATGAACCACTCTCAAATCTCGATGCGGAGTTACGTCACCAGATGCGAAATGAGATTCGTCGCTTGCATGATGAGCTTGGAACTACAACAATTTACGTTACACACGATCAAATCGAAGCAATGACACTTGCCGACAGGATAGCAATCCTCGACAAGGGGGAACTTCAACAACACTGTGCACCGATGGATGCATACCATCACCCGGCCAACGAGTTTGTGAAATCCTTCCTTTGCAGACACATCGATGACTTGGTCACGACAGCAAACTCACTGTTCAAGCCAACGGATGAATCCTCGGAGGTGGTGGAATGAAAATTGTAGCAAGATTTCTCATCCTCCTGATGACCATTGTCCTCTTTTCTCCACTGGCCTCGAACGAGGTAGAAGCCACGTCGCACACTTCACCGTCCATGACGACCTTTGCATACAAGGGATTCGCAACCGAGGTATCTGTGGTTGGAGAATGGAATTGGAGCAATCCAGTCCCAATGGTTGAACAAAACGGAATCTGGACAGGAGAAGTTGAGTTGGAGGAAGGACTCTACTGCTACAAATTCATCATCGATGGAGAGTACATGTTTGATCCCACAAATCCCGAACGTTCCTACTGTGACGACATCGAGAATTCTCTCGTTCGCGTTCGAGACCACACACGCCCGCATTTCAGTGCTGAACTTGATTCTCAATCCTTG
>JAKUNY010000196.1 GCA_022451765.1 Candidatus Poseidoniaceae archaeon | reverse complement strand
TTTACCGTTGTTCTCAGAGACCCTCCAAGCCATGGCTTCGGAGGTTGAACGTTTTGCAGGCCAGTGCACTGCTAAGGTTGCACCGATTTTCCCATGGCCTCCCCACGATTTTGTTGCAGTTGGCAAGTCTTTTTCATAAATTTCAGTTGTTAATCCCTTTCTATAGAATTCTGCGTCCGGCTTAACATCCTCAAACCATACCATCCCAGGGTCGGAGGGATACTGTGGGCGTTCGCTGTGTTCACTAGGCTGGACCTCGCCTTTGAGTGGTAGAATGCTTCGCATCCAAAAGTCGTTCAAGAACTCCAACAATGCTGTCGTGTTTTCTGTTTTCAGTTCGGCAGCAACGGCTGCATTGCCCCGTGTTCGTTGTTGGGCAAATGGCCACAATCGGACCAGCCGTGTATGAAGAACTTCTACGTGCTCCGGAAGTTGCTCAAGCAGCTGGAACAAGACTTCTGTGGTGCAACCACCTTGAAGTGAATCCGTATCGTCCAAACCCAACCAACCGATGTTACCACCTCATTGGGTCGTAGAAGTCCCCTGAATCCTTCGAATCGAGTACTCGATCGATGACCTGCGGCAAGCCGTGACGGGCAGACACCTCAAAGGTTCGCGCACCGACAGCCCAACCCGCGCCCATATCCGACTTACGGTCCCCGACCATAGCGTCAAGTGGATGCCAAGAATCAGGCTTTTCTCCTGCCCAATCGATAGGACGATTGGGTTGTCGATCATCACGAAGGAGGTTGTGTCCTTTGACCAGCATACCCGGCCATGGTTTTCGACACCCACAACGGTCTCGATTCCTATGAGGGCACGTTAGAATAAGATCGATTGCAGCATTCGAATCCTCCGCAAACAGTTGCCTTCGTAGCTCATTGTGGATGGTGTGAAGTCGTTCAACAGTCCATAACCCCCGCATAATGGGTGATTGGTTGGTCACGACACAAATCGCATACCCATTTTCTCGAAGCTGAGCAATGGCCTTTCCACTTCCTGGAATAATGGTTAATTCAGCGGGATGGTTGACGTATCCGTTCCTACCGAAGTTGAGAACTCCATCACGATCGATGAATGCAATCGGTCCATTTGCTGAACCAAAACCATCCACGATGGGTCCTTCCATGAACAGTGGACACTGAACGGGTTGTTGGACTTAATGGGCAAACGTTTCTATGAGGTAGTGTTCTAGCGACGCCATGTTCCTTTCCAAAGAAGTGGCCACTATGGCCGGGGCTCTTGGTATGGTTCTCCTTGCAATCTCTTGGCATAAACGTCGCAATGAAGGCGTTTCCCGGCTTGCGCAAGCTGGTTGGATTTTGGTCGGACTTTACTTTTTCAACGATTCGAGATACTATTTCGAAATTAATGATCTGGTTCTAACAATTATGACTGCGCTTGCCTTACCAATTGCTGTAGCATTGGTAATCGCTGAGGCACGCTCGCTAACTGAGCGTGACAGAGCGGCATTGAATTGGGCACGCGGATGTGTTGCATACGCAGGCGGGCCTTACCTTCTTGTTGCTCACATTCCATGGCTTTCAGTGCTTGCAATTTGGTTTGTTGCATCGCAGGTCGCAATGTTCCTATCGTTTACTGGTACTGCCGATATCAAACTTGGTAATACGTATGTCAACACGGATGATGGGAGGCAGTATCTCTGGGAGGAATGGGATGGAAACAAGTGGTTCATGACCGACGGGTTCGCTGAGCACCCGTTCCAAACTGAATTGATCATGGCCGATGGTGGGTTCATTGGAATCAATTTCGTCCTTGCCTGTACTGCTCTCCAATCAATGATTGTCTTCGTTGGAGCAATTTCGGTTTTGGATGTCGAACGAAAGCGACGCATTCGTGCGATTCTATTCACCGGCCCAATCATTCACATCCTCAACCTGTTTCGCAATGCTGGCCTTATCTGGATGCATCGTTCGTACGAGGGTTGGGAGTACCTCGGACTTAGTATGTTTGAATTTGGGCACTCGTACGCCTCTCGTGTCGTTTCCCTGTTTGCAATGTTCATTATGGCGATTGCAATGTTTGAATTGCTTCCAGAATTGCATCGTCATATCCTTCGATTGCTCGAATCTGCAGGATTGAGAAAGAAGAAGCAGAGAACTAATCTTTGATCCAAGGTGTATCGGGTTCATCTCGGTGCCATAGATTACCGCTCTTTGTTGGATATTCTATGCGCTCTCTTCCAGCGCCATCCATCATTCCCATCAGGCTGCTCGAAGGGACATCGAAATCGTTTCCGACCCTTACCGCCTGTTCAATGTTGGCTTGACCCAAATCATAGACAGGTTGTGACGGCGATTCATTGATTGTAGAATCCGTAGCGATGCGATCCAATTGTGGAGCATCAGGTAATTCCGTCGATGTTGTGATTTCGTCGTTCATACCCAACATCTGCTCTGAAAAGGCATCAGCTTTGTTCCACTCATCCTCCATGCGTTGGTTTGCACTACCACCTCCACCCCGGAGGAACAGGACCAGCAAACCGATCAAAACGATGAGTACAGCTCCACCAGCACCATAGATGACATCGTTGGCAACGCTTGGAGCAAAATCCGCATTGTCTCCAATTCCATCACCATCACCATCTGTTTGCTCGTCTGGATTGTTGGTAAACTGATCGTCTTTGTCGGGGACTCCGTCTCCATCACTGTCAAACGGATTGTACGTGGTAATGCAGGTTGGTATTGCCTTTTCAATTTCAAATCCGGAAATGAAGGAATCTTTGTTCAAATCCAACGATTTCACATCGATATCATTTTTGAACTCAAGCGTGGAGAAGAACTCGACTGACGTCGTCTCTGGAAGTTGATCCATCAAGAAAGTCAGTTCGTTCTCACAATTGCAAACGTGAGCAACAACTTCAGAATACTCGATGAACCCATCCTCGGTTGAATCGATTTGGTTGAACGTTATTTCTTCAGGGGCATCTGATCG
>JAKUNY010000195.1 GCA_022451765.1 Candidatus Poseidoniaceae archaeon | reverse complement strand
AACGTCAACCAAGGTTGGGGAGGCTACGGAACTTTCGACATTGACACGCTTATGGACCGATGTTGCTTCTGGAGACAACGTTGCTGTTGGTTCGATTAAATCTCAAATCGGACACTTGAAGGCAGCGGCGGGTATTGCAGGAATTATCAAATCGGTCATGGCACTTCATCACCGAACAATTCCTCCTTCAGCAGGCTTCCAGACACCAAACCCCACAGTGGATTGGGAAAACATTCCGTTCTTTGTCCCGACCTCCCCAATGGAATGGCCTGAACCCGAATCACATCCTCGACGCGCGGGAGTATCTGCCTTTGGATTCGGCGGTACAAATTTCCACATCGCCTTGGAAGGTTACAACCCAGAATATCACACAAGGATAGCTGAAGATTGGCAACAACGATGGAATGCATATTCTAAATCAGCATCAATCACGGCCCCATCCATTCTCGACCCCTCAGCGACAGCTTCGCTGACCCACGACGAGTTGAAAGCCATTGAAGGAGGTGTTCTCCTTCTTTCCGGCGACTCCATCGATGCGCTCACCTCAGCACTCGATTCCGTTTCGTTTTCAGAATCAAATTTTGATGACGACCCACGCGGATTACGCCTCTCAATGGCACTACAGGAAGCAAGTACTTCTTTCGACCGGAATCATCCTTGTCGGATGGCCCTCGTTGCTACCTCTTGGGCAGATTTCGAAAAGCGGAAAACACTGGCTTTGAAATCCATTTCAGATCATGGAAAATGGGGATTCTTACAAGCTCAAGGTATTCTGATTAGTGACCAACCAGCAATGCCTGATGGAGCAAAAATCGCACACATGTATCCGGGTCAAGGATCTCAGTATGTTGGGATGACATTCGATTTACATCGACGATATGCGCCGGTTCAGGATGTATGGGCCGCATCTGACACGACGATGGTTGAAGTTCTTGATGGAGAGACGCTGTCATCGTTTGTCCTTCGAGACGGTTTGGAGGATGACGAACGTAAAGCTGCAGAGCATAAACTCAAGCAGGCTGAGTACACACAACCCGCAATGCTTACTGCAGATTTAGCAATTGAACATGCTCTCAATGCCTACGGTCATCGACCAGACATGGTTGCAGGACATTCGCTCGGTGAATACGCAGCGCTAATGGCCTCAGGCATTCTCAACATGGACGGTGCATTGCGAGCAGCGGCAGCCCGAGGAACCGAAATGGGTTCGGTCGAAATTGATGACAAAGGCCTCATGGCTAGCGTAACAGCTCCATATGATGCAGTTGAACGCATCCTCGATGCTGCAGAGGGTTACGTCATCGCAGCCAACAAAAATTCTCCAAAGATGACTGTCATTGCAGGGGCCACAGAAGCAGTCCAAAGTGTGATGAAAGAGTTTGAGAATGAAGGATTCAACTGTGTTCAACTTGCAACAAGCCATGCTTTCCACTCAAGCATCGTTGCCCCTGCAAATGAACCACTCCGACGATTTCTCTCGTCCCTTGAAATTCATTGGCCTTCAATACCAATTACGGCCAATGTCGACGGGACATTCTATCTGGATGATGGGCCGGACGCCAAAGCAGGTATTCTGTCAAAACTTGCCCCACAAATGGCATCACCGGTTGAGTGGACCTCACAGATCACGACAATGTATGATGCAGGTGCGCGAATCTTTGTTGAGGTTGGTCCGAAGCGAGCATTGACCATGTTCGCATCGCAAATCCTTGAAGAAAAGCCTCATCTTGCTGTAATGACCAATCACCCAAAACAAGGAGGAATCGCTTCGTTCCTTACAGCAATTGGAGCACTTGCGCTCGCAGGACGGCCTCCGAAGGTCATTGAAGGAACATCGAGTGTGTTCAGCGAAGCATTCCGTGCAGGTCCTGTTGAGGCACATCGTTCTGAAAGTCTTCTCCCACAAACAAGCGAGGAAGACCTTCGCGTTCGAGCACGTCCTCTACCAAACCGAGGTGGGACAAGTGCTGCACCTGTTTCAACACAAACCGCTTCTATGCCGATTGCGAAACAACCAACGGTTGCCGACTACGTCGGTGATAGGATTGCCCAACACTGCGGTTACCCATCCATGTTCTGTCAAGGAATGGTCAATCTTCGACTTGGTCTTGGTTTGTCGGAACAATCCGTTCAAAGCATCATTGCAGGCATAAGCGCAGAAGCTCAAACCGATTCCGAGGTTGATGTGCAATCAGCAACAACAGCAGCGGATATTGAGCGATGGGTGCGTCAACCCCCATCTGGATGGTCTCCACGCGTTCATCTTTCGAAGTCGACACCAACAACAGCCGTACAAGCCCAATCTGCTCATGACCCGCTTGTACAACGAAGAGCAGATCCTTACGTTGTATCGGGTATAAGCCTCGGACTTCCCGGTGGAGAAAGGGTCTTCGATGAAGATGTGTTTGAACGTCTTGTTCGTGGGGAAACCTGCATTCAGGAGGTTTCTGATGAATACAAACAGCGCCTGCTCGACAAGAACATCAAGCGCTTGATCAAAGGGCGTGACGGTTCTGTGAACGTGGAACAGGCAACAACTTTCGGAGACATACCACAACTTGCAGGAATGAAAGGGGCGTTCGATCTTTCAGAGGAGTTTGGAATTGATCCAAAGATGGTTCTGGCTTGGGACATTACAACCCAACTCGCCATGGCATCGGGTTTACTTGCAATACGTGATGCGGGCATCCCACTTACTCCCGAAGAACAAATTGGAAAGGGTGGACTGCGACTAATTCGCAATTGGCAGGTTCCGAGTACCTACAGAGACCGAACAGGTATCGTCTTTGCATCCTGCTTCTCTGGTTTGCAAATGGCCATGAAACACGCAAAGGCCAATGGTGACGATGGTGAAGGAAAGTTCGACCGTCGCTATTTGTTCCAGGTACTAACCATGGGTCATTCTCAATTCGCTCAGTTTACTGGAATTCGTGGGCCAACGACGACGATAAACATCGCTTGTGCGTCTG
>JAKUNY010000194.1 GCA_022451765.1 Candidatus Poseidoniaceae archaeon | reverse complement strand
GAACTTTTGTCCGATATCAAACTACATGTTGGTGACGACAAGAAATTCATCAGTGTAGCGGACGCGATACGGTCTGCATGCCGAAAATTGTTGGACCAACTCGACACTATCGACATGCGCCAAGGGCGACTAGGATGAGATAAATCATTACATCAAGAGAAGAGGCAGAAAAAGCGGTATTCAAATTGCTGAAGTACTTAGAACCAGATCCAACCCGTGAAGGCTTGCTGAATACGCCCCGTAGGGTTGTCGACTCTTGGGATGAAATCTTTTCAGGATACAATTCCGATCCTGCTAGCATATTGGAAGCTACATTCAATGCTGAAGGTTATGATGGAATCGTACTTTTGAGCAACATTGAATTCCACTCCACATGCGAGCATCATTTACAACCATTCAGTGGTAAAGCCCATGTCGCCTACATCCCAGTCGATCGAATCGTAGGCATTTCGAAACTCGCTCGTATTGTTGATCATCATGCTTTGCGGCTGCAAAACCAAGAGCGAATTACCAACGACATCGCCAATGATCTTGTCGAGCATCTCAACCCGCTTGGAGCAGCTGTAATTATCCAGGCTGCCCATGGTTGCATGCGATGCCGTGGCGTTCGCAAACAAAATGCAATAATGACTACAAGTGCAATGCGCGGTGTTTTCTTTGATAAGAAAGAAGCCCGAAACGAACTTATGCAGTTAATAGAAAATTCGAGTTGAATAAGCATGGATTGCGAACGCGCTGGAGACGCAGTGGGTGATGATGCTATGGATCTTTCAACTGTTTATCCAGTTGTAGAGATTTTTCACTCTGTCCAAGGTGAAGGGTATCATGCAGGCATTCCACATGTTTTCGTCCGATTTGGTACCTGCAACCTGCGTTGTTCTTGGTGTGACACAGATTTTGATACCTTCGAAGAAATGAACGCTGTGGATATACTTGGGGAAATACTGCAGTACAATTGCAATCGTGTAATCTTTACAGGAGGTGAACCAATGTTGCATGATTTGTGGCCCCTTCATCGCTTGTTGAAGCGACGAGGTTTCACCCTTTCCGTCGAAACCAATGGCACGATTTCAATACCTGAAGGACTCATCGATTGGATTTGTGTATCACCAAAAGACCAAGTCTATCCAAATTCGATTATTCGACAGAACACGGGCGATGAACTCAAAGTGGTGTATTGTGGCCAGGATTTGACAATGTACGATGAAATAAAATCCGGTTTTGATCATCACTTCATGCAACCCTGCTACATCGATACGGCTTCAATCGAGGAAAATGGCAAAATGTTTCAGCAAACCGAACAAATTGTCAAAGAGCACCACGGATGGAGATTATCATTGCAGACACACAAATGGATGGGTATTCTATGAGGACAGTTGTTATTGCATTGAGTGGAGGCATGGATTCGACGTGTTTGCTTATGCATTATCTGGATCAAGGATATCGCGTCATTTGTATCTCATACAATTATGGGCAAAAACACGCAATAGAGATTCAGAGAGCGAAAGAAACAATTCAACTCTGCTTATCCAAGAACTACGACGTCGAACATCACGTTGTTGACCTATCTCCAGCAATGTCACTGTTTGATTCTGCATTGACCTCAAAAGACCAAAATGTGCCGCTCGGACATTATGAAGAATCACAAATGAAGCAGACCGTCGTTCCAAACAGAAACGCTATCTTTGCTTCAATATTGTACGGCTTCGCAATTTCGGAAGCAAAAAGAAATCAAGACAAGGTCATACTTGCACTTGGCGTACACAGCGGTGATCATGCGATTTATCCTGACTGCCGCCCAGAATTCTACCAATCGTTGCAAGCCGCTTTTGAAATCGGCAATTGGGAAAGTGAGATGGTAGAGTTTGATTTGCCTTATTTGCACGGCGATAAAACTACGATATTACAAGACGCGTTGCGAACAACAGAGAGACTTGGATTTGAATTTGATGATGTCATGAGGAATACCATAACATCTTACAATCCGGATGAACATGGAAGAAGTTCAGGTCAAAGTGGCTCTGACGTAGAACGTATCTTAGCATTTCACTCAATTGGTCGGAAAGACCCGATTGCCTATCAAGATGAATGGGAAAACGTTCTACGTCAAGCACTCAAAATTGAGGCTAATCATAAGGAGGGATCGAATTGAGATTTGAGGAACGTATCGCAGCATTATCAGATCTATCGTTTTATGTCACACAACAAAACGGTACTGAACGACCATTTACGGGCGCATTGAACAAAGAATATCGCAAAGGTAATTATTTTTGCATCGTGTGCGAAACAAAGTTGTTCACAAATGAAATGAAGTTTGATTCTGGGTGCGGTTGGCCTGCATTCCACAGCGAACATGCTAATGCAAACATCGAGCGCATCATCGATACATCGCATGGAATGACACGCGTGGAAGTTCGTTGCGGAACCTGTGATGCTCATCTGGGTCATGTCTTCAATGACGGTCCACACAGGCATGGTGGTGAACGCTACTGCATCAACAGTGCAGCAATGAGATTTGAGGTGAATGAATGACGACAAGAATTCGAAGATATGTAGAAACCGATACTGGTCATCGAGTCCCAAATCACAAAAGCAAGTGCCGTCATTTTCACGGTCATCGTTACAGATTTGAGGCTGAAATTGAAGGGGATATCGTTGAAACCTCCGGTGTAAGAGAAGAGGGTATGCTAATGGATTTTAGTGATGTGAGTAAAATTCTCACAGTCCATAACCACGATGTCGTTGACCATGCGTTTGTCGTATACGAGGGAGATGAAGAAGCCAGGAAAGTCCTAGCTGGGTTGTCTCCTGATCATCGGACGGTTGTCGTTTCGTTTATTCCTACTGCTGAAAATTTTGCAAAATGGGCATTCGAACAGGTTGAGCCACATATTCGCACAGTCTATGGAAATCGACTACGCTTAGTTGCTATGCATGTACGTGAAACTCCAAAAAGTTGGGCTTCTTGGTATGCT
>JAKUNY010000193.1 GCA_022451765.1 Candidatus Poseidoniaceae archaeon | reverse complement strand
TATCGTTTCTCAAAAAATGCATCGATTATGCAAATGCATCCATCGAACGGAAACAAAACCGTGGTGAAATTGACGACATCTCAAGATGGGAAGCGTATCGCGATTTTACTGAACACGCCGTGATGGAGGTTGAGGCAGGAGAACTCGATCGATGGTTCCCTCCCCAAGCTGGCCTGCTCGGAGAAAAGGACGTTACATCGGTCAATCTTTCATCACTCACGCATGAAATGCGCTCCGCTTGGCTCACAAATCTTGCAAGTCCACGACCTCTCACACTCATTGGTACGTCATCAGAAGAAGGAAAACACAACCTTGCACCTTACACCTCGATTTCGATTGTGTCGAATTCACCCCCGCTAGCAGTTGTATCTCTCTCAGCGAACCGTCACGATCGGTGGCGCGATACCCTCATCAACCTCAAGCAAACAAAACACGCAGTTCTCAATTTCCTCCCGGCCTCGGAAAAGGCAGTCAAGGTCGTCGAGCAAACTGCGCAACCACTTGATTATGGGACAAGTGAGTGGGATGAATTTTCTGTGGAAGGACTGGAGTCAAACCCTCTGGTCATGAAAGAAGCAGCGTTTGCGATTCTTGGGCAAGTAATTCAAGAGATTGACTTGATTGAAGGAAAGGCAAAACTGGTTGTCCTCAAACTTTCAGATGTACTTGTTCCAGGTAAGTTCCAAGCCGATCAACCTGCTCATATTCTCTGCCAGCATGGATTGAACAGGCTCATGGCAACACCAACTGAATGGCATTACAACATTGATCGCAGTGTCTGAAGAAGACCGTCTTCGAGGGACGTCTCAGCCTTCCATTGCAACGTGTTTTCAGCTTGAAAGAGATTCGGGAGACGTCGCTTTGAATCGCCAGGATATCCCTCGCTAAAATCGACGGAGACGAATTGGCCGGTTTCTTGTTCGATAAGGCTCGCTATCCGTTTTGCAAGTTCAGACATTGAAATTTCATCCTCAGAGCCCAGATTAACACACATCCCTGCCACATCGTTCTTCAAGCCTGACGCTAACATACCCTGGACGAGATCATCGATGTAGGTGAGTGAACGTGTTTGAGAGCCATCCCCGTGTACTGAAATGACGCCATCTTGAAGCGCTGAATTGATCATCATTGCAACAACCTGGCCGTATTCATTTCCTAACAATCGAGGACCGTATCCATTGAAAGGACGAACGATTCGAGCATCCATTCCGTTGCGAACAGCATGATGAACTGCAAGTTCGCCAAGATATTTGCTCGCACCGTAGGCATGTCTCTGATGGTGATGCGAGGCTGAGAACACAGCAGATTCATCGCCACCGAGTGGCATTTTTTCGGATTCGCCATAAGCCTCCGGGGATGAGATGAATACATATCGGCAGGCATGATCTTCAGCAAATTCCAATGAACGTAACGTCGAATTTATGTTAACATCCATAACAAGCCGAGATTTCTCATGAAACCATTTTGTTCCATTTATCGCGGCCAAGTGATAGACTACGTCAATCGAATGCGGGTCAGATATGCTAGCATAGGACGAAGGTAAACAGGCGTCTGCCTCAATCAAGGAAATACGATCAAGAACGGTATGCAGGTTCCCTTTTTTCCCTCTCCAAAGATTGTCTAGGACAACGACGTCGTGTCCAAGCTCCACGAGAGACTCGACCAAACTTGAACCAAGAAACCCTGCTCCTCCCGTTACAAGGAAACGCATTGTCTCACGCCCGTTCAATGACTTCGATGGAGACATTTTGTTGTTCACGCTTGAAGCGAATTCGGTCACCATCGTTGATGGTCAGGCACGGATCTTCATCAAAACCGTGACCGTATGGGACGTTCAAGAGGGAACAAGCGGGGAGTGTGAGAGGGCATACATCTCGGTTGATGATTGCGAGAGGACCTTTGTTCTCGTACAATAAACCCATCAGTACGTACGGTGCAACCGTCGAACCAGATCCTTTTGGATAGATTAGAATTGTATTTTCAATCGCTCGCCCATCCAGAGGGTGACCTGGTTCCTCGACGACACCCGTATCCCTGTTTACATAACCCAAATAGGTGATTGGCACATCCGTGACCATTGCTGTTCCCTCAATCGAGAAATCCCCCTGCGAACTTAGTCCAGACCCGGCAATGGTCTTCAAACCCGTTTGACGCGTTTTTGAGCTCTTCTGACCGCCGTGAGAGGCTTGACTGAGCCTAGGAGTTGGGCCCTTGGCGAGGTGAGGGTCGATGGCATGCCTCACGCATTCCTGTATGGAAGCCACACTGGTTGGTATACGATTCAGCCCGCTTGTGAGATAATGCTCTGCTTTCATTGAGTTGGTGAGCAAGTGATTGTACTTCTCTCGGTTGTAAGGAGTCACCTCAGGACATGTATCAACCAGGACAAGCGAACCTGCTTCTTCCAATATTGAAATCGTGCCATCGGCTTCTGCAAGTGCATAATTTTCCTGACTTGTAAAAACCCAGAGGCGTTGATTTGGAATTGATTCACCAAACTCCATGTGCGTTCGTATCGCAGCCGCCGTCGTACGCATTTCTTCTAAACTTGCTTGAGGGCAACCAATTACAACCAAATCTACCTGTCCACGTGGGCGGAGTTCTTGATAGCGTCCATCGAGATCTTCTTTTGTAAAGGTAAGGACGCCTTGCCAGTCGATGGAATCTTCTGGGGGCTCTGTATGCCCATCAACCCACATCATCGGTGTACCATAATTTGCCGCCGCTGCTGTCAAGGCCTTCTTCCTAGCAAAAGACATGTGGTCGTTCAAACCCTGAACGAGCGGCATAGGACCAAATGGAAGATCCCATTCTGGTTTGGCATTCTTTCCAATCCAATCCCCAAGTATGGAATAATCCGAAAGCGTCTCAAGTTCGCATTCAACAACCACTCGAATATTCGGTTTCCGGTTCGATTCAAGATGCAGCCCCCATGCAGGCGCAAATCCAGTCAATGCGGTTGCAAGAGCACTCAGACCTGATTCTCGGTTCGTAATCAACGATGTC
>JAKUNY010000192.1 GCA_022451765.1 Candidatus Poseidoniaceae archaeon | reverse complement strand
GTTCAAATTCTTAGCAAACAGCAATGACCGAAGACCAAGCAGAATCAGACGATTCTGGAGATGAATCCGAGGGATTTCAACCCAAAACACCCGCTATGAAGCGATGGAAACAAACATACCTCGATTATGAAGAGTCAGATGGTTCCCTCACAGAAGAGGATGAGGGAGATGACTCCGATAAGGTCGGCCCTCAGATTTCAGACGGAAATTTGCAATTCAGAACCTTTTGCCAAATTCTCATTGCTATGGTCGTCATAGGTGCAATCTTCGCATTCATTGGGTATACCTCTGGCCCTCAAACATGTGACGATGACAATCTGTTTGAAATTCTAGGTGTTTCTATGTTCTGGCTTGGCATGCTTGGTATCCCCATCAATTTGTTGGTGTTGCTGATCTCATTTGCGAGTTCTGAATTTGATTCCAAAGATGTCTTTATGTGGAGTTTGATTCACTTTGTCGTCTCAATTCTATTCATGTTCCTCTTCATTGAATACGTCTTACAGGATATGTTCTGTGATGCTTGTATGGGGTTCCCTGGAGAGGACTGTTCGGACTGATCCTCGATGGCCGAATCTACTTTGACCACATGGATAGGTCGGGCGCAGCAGGAACATTGCTGTCATAGGTTGATGGTTGCTGCCACTTTGTCGGAGCTTTCGGACGCTTCCATCCAAGCAAGACGATGAGGAGTATGATGCTGGTCAACACGATGATCATGAGAAGATTCTCACGCAATTCCGATGTATAGGAGGAACGCTGTTCAGGTTCACTTGTGATGGTTGGTGTTACTTCTTGTTCTTCGACCTGAGTGAATTCAACAACGATCGATTCACAGTCAAAAATGCCGTCTGTTATTGCGCATACCTCTCCTCTATAGATTCCTTCGACCGTTGTTGTGACGATGACTCGGTTGTCAAATATCTGTGCCTCAAGAGGGTCATCGAACTGGAAGACAATTGCTTCCGTATCCGTGTTCGCATATGCAGTAATTGCAATGTCTTTGTTGACCTCAGAAATTCTGGATGAGTATGCTACAATCAATATTTGAGGGTCAAGAGCGGGTAAGCCTTCGTCAATCTCTCCGTCACAATTGTCATCGATTCCATTGCGGATTTCTTCTGCGTACGGGTTAATGTTGGAATTGTTGTCATCGCAATCAAGGAACCATCGAACACCGTCCCCATCGTTGTCGAGATCTGCAAAGAGTGGATTCGTTCCAATGTACAGCTCGTATCCATCTTGCATTCCATCGTCATCGGTATCTGCATCTTGCCATTCGGTGTTGTAGACGTTGTATTCATCGACATCGATTAGACCATCGCGGTCAGCATCCGTGGTAAGGAAATCTTCGTCAACTTCCTCGTCGCAATCATCGTCGATTCCATTGAGCCATTCGGACAAGCCAGGGCTTCGATCTGAATCGTTGTCGTCGCAATCTTGGAACCAATAATATCCGTCACTGTCATCGTCCGGGTCTGCATAGGTTGGATCGGAAAAGAAGACCTGAACTTCGTCGCCATCGTCCATACCGTCACCATCGGTATCTGGATTGTTCCAGTCTGTTGATTGAACGTGGAATTCAGCCCAGTCACTTAAACGGTCATTATCAGAATCAAGAAACTCGAATCCTTCATCGATTCCGTTTTCGCAATTGTTGTCAATTCCATCGAGAAGCTCAGGTTGGAATGGCTTGATGTTTGGATTCGTATCGTTGCAATCTTGGAACCAATACCAGCCATCGCTATCGCTGTCTGCGTCAAAGACCAGTGGGTTGCTGAAGGTAACAAGCACTTCGTTACCGTCGGTCAATCCATCGCTGTCCGTATCTTCTTGGAGAGGATTCGTCAAGAAGGTGAGAACCTCTTGACCATCATCGAGAAGATCGTCATCGGTGTCTGAATCGATTGGGCTCGTAGATGAGTTGAAGATTTCGTAACCGTCCATGAGGTTGTCATCATCGGAGTCATGGTCCAACGGGTCGGTATTGTGGATGTTGGTTTCATCCTCATCGGGAAGGCCATCGTTGTCAGAATCGATGATTTCCTCGGCACCGTGAATGACCAATTCCCAGTGGTTCCAACTACCTGTGTATCCATTTCCACGATCGTTGACATCAAGCGTCCAATCACCATCCGACGATTCATCCCAATGCAGTACTGTTGAAAACACCCATTCGTTGAAATTGTTGTTGTTATCGTTGTGTTCTTCAGCCAATCTCGATTCAGTCCCATCGGGTGAAGTTAACGTAATTTCAAGATCACCTCGGTAGGTATGATCAGCATCAAATCGTATTTCGACGGACTCGACAAGCAACCCTGCATCGACAGTCACGGTTTCCGATAAGCCATTTCTTGTATTGTCTGGAATGGATTGAGAAACATCAAGCTCTCCGCTCGACCAGTTGAACTCAGGATTCACATTGGTCCAATTTCGAGCGATGTGGACGGCCAAACCTGCGTCGATCGCACCGTGCCCATATTTGTGATTGACATCGTGGCCAGCACCGTTGGTTACCCAATCGTTGTCCGATGCATCGTTGGTTCTTGCACTGTGGACGAGGACATGTTGCACGTCTCGATAGGTTAGCGTAGGGTTTGCTTCAAGCATCAGGGCAATCACACCCGAGACAAGCGGTGTTGCACTGCTCGTTCCTCCGAAATTGTTGTTGATGTCGGTTGAGGTATACCCTCCAGATCCTCGAATGTCTGCAGTTGTGATGCCCTGAGCCCCTCCACGCGAGTGTGCAGCAACGAGCAGATTCGCCCCATCCTCGCTGTACCAGGCTTGGTCACCGTAATCCGTAATCGCAGCAACGCCGATTGTAAACCGTGAATTTGCATATCCGTCGTAATTGGAGTTGTCACCGTTGTTACGACCGTTTCCACCCGCCAAAGTAACAATTGTTCCAAGGCCACCTCGGCCCTGATACATGTTGTCCTCGAGGGATGCTTGCAGCAATGGCTCTGGTCCACTTACGACGTTTCCTGAATCACTCGGTCCCCAAGAATTTGATGAA
>JAKUNY010000191.1 GCA_022451765.1 Candidatus Poseidoniaceae archaeon | reverse complement strand
AGCGTCTGTATCGACACACTGAAGCTCATTCATTTGTTCTTACCTGAGCAATGGGTTTCGGGTAGACCCTTTGATTCAATCCTGAAACGATTAGACTAGGGCCCGCCCCATTCTGATAAACCACCAAGACTCCCTCCCCCATACATGTCTCCGCTCAATATGTCGCCAAGGACTAGATAGACGACGACCCAATACATCATTCCTACAACAATGAAAAATACAATTGTGTAGCCGTTTTTTCCTTTATTTCCAACCAGCATAAAAGCAAATGCTATTATTAGAAGTATAGGAGAGGCGAAGCAGAAAAACATACTTTCTGCATTGGGTGCAATTATTATTGATAAGAAGGACAGAACTATCAGTATAAAACTAAAGGTATTGGCATCACTCAAGGGTTTTTCGTTGGGGAAGTCGATAGTTTTCGTAGCCTCGCCATTCTCAATTTTTTCCCATTCCGATCCATCTTCATTCAATTGTAATCCTTGTTCTCGCATTATGGAGAGTATCCTTTCTCTTTCATCAGAATCAACATCAATTGACTCCTTGTTCGAACTGACTCTCATTGTCTGGGTTTTCATCCAATGACTTAGATTATATTATCGCCTCCAAAATTAGAACTTAAAGAAGTAATAAGAGGCACAGAGAAGTGAATCCTGTGCGATTATTAGGCCGAACGCAACTGAAAAAAAAATTATATGCCAACCTCCTAACGCCAAATCATGTACTGTAGAGTTACACACATACAATTTGATGCAACCAAAGAAAACGAAATAGCTGAACTGATGGAAAGCAAGCGAGAGACCATGATGGCACTTCCTGGCGTCCAATCAGTTTGTACCATTGTTACTGGCGAGGGCGAAATAACCAGCTTCGCAGTTTATGACACCAAAGAAAACTTCGATGCTGCCACACCAGAAGTTGGCAAAATCTTGAGTGAGTTTGCTGCCTTTGCCACGGCTCCACCGGTTGGCAAAGAAGGGCACACACTCTTCTACATGTGAGTTGGAAAGAACCGCTCGGTTCGCATTGGACGAATGGAGGGTCCGGTCCGAGTCTTTCGGATGGGAACAAAGGATGTCGCATTACTGTGCGATTACACCTGCTCCAATAATCCATAACAAGAGCATGAGGATCATACCCACGGCAAGAGCGTTGAAAATCAGTGAAAACAGGATTCGGATGCCATTGTCTTTGGTTTGGTTGAAAGGATACAGTTTGTTGACTTCTTCCTTTCCACCCTTGATACCGAACAAAGGTCGGAAAAAGGATGCTCTCCTAGCGATTTCAAAACATATCATGACCCCGACAAATACAATCAGTGTTCCAATGGCCATCGATGTGTAGTACCCAAGCCCAATGATCGCTAGCAGGACAATCGGGAGAAACGTTAGGTGCATATGGACGATGTATGTAGGGTAGACCGCTTCGTTGAGATAAGCAAGCCATTTGCTGGGTCTGTTGAGAAGTTTCGAAGCCCAACTAAAGACAAAAAGACACCAGAACCATGCGTGAAACGACTGTAGAACAGCGGCGATGGTTGGTTCAACTGCGAATGCGTCGTACCCTTCAAGCACCCAACCTCCAGCGTAAATCTCAGGTGTTTCAAACATCTCATCACTCACGAACCAGACGAAGGCCAACAATGGTGTGAGGATGGTGACTGGGATTCTGATTTTATCAATTGCAGGAAAGTAATCTTCCTTGGCTGCAATCATCAGATATCCAAACAGGAAATAGATCATGTAACGTGGAAACTCCCACCACATCCCGACCTCTCCGAATTCCCAAGGCTTGAACAAAATACCATTGAGAGCGAGAATCACGGGCGGTACAATCAGAAGGCCCATTCCATAGCGAATTTTTAGCAACGAGCGGGTCGCTCGGACAATTTTTCCCTCAGGGTTGTTCCGTACATACGAGAACAAAGGCGTTAACAGAACGGAGTAAATCAAGAGGTTGTAAATGAACCAGAGGTGGCCATATACCATGCTGTCAGAGCCAGGAAAGAGTTCAAAGAATTGAAATGTTGTACCCAGAGGGTCAAGAATTCCCAAAAAGAGAATGTACGTCCCAAACAACAGTGGAATCCCAAGACGAGAAAATCGCTCCTTGACGTAGACGCCCCAAGTTCTTCTTCGAAAAGCAAAGCATGTGCCCATTCCTGAAATTACAAACAAGGCCGCTAATCGCCATTGATGCATTACAGTGATGATGAACATCAATGGAAGATTCAGCAATCCCATGAGGTCGTTTCCAAATTCAAGCTCACCAAGGGAGAAAACGGCATAATGAAACCAAATGAGCAAACCGAACAAAATGACTCTCAGCCAGTCAATATCGTGGCGCCTCATACTGTTTCTTGTTCAATTTCTGTATTTAATTACTCCCAACTTTTCAAAATCTGTGTGGTCGACGGCTCACATTAGCGCTTCCCCTAACTGAGTCCATTAACAACTCGAAGGAGGATTCGTAATACGAATCGTTAATTTGTTAATATTGAAGTGCCTGGGATTTGCATGGTGCGTGGAGGGTTTGCAAGTTTTGCAATTCTCATTCTTCTGACGATTCCTTTAGCAGGCTGCACGCAAACGCCAGTTGAACGTCAGGAAATTGAATCCGAAACGCTTGTCGAAGTAAATAACCCGTGCTCGTTGCCATCTGCAGCGGTTCAGCAGTCCACGATCTCCATTGATGTCGACGGAACTGAGCGTTTTTTCCGTCTAACGACTCCTCAAACCGATGCAGGTGCTCGATTGCCTTTGCTTCTAGCGTTTCACGGTGGGGATGGAGATGAAGGCGATTTCCCTCAGCAAGACCAATTTGATGCTCTGGCTGGGCTCGAGGATTTCATCGTCGCTTACCCAATTGCTGACAGCGAACGTACCGTTGCAGAAGGCGAATGGTATCTCAATTCAGCAGCCACCTCCCGAGAGGACAATGATTTCTCTGAAGCAATCGTCGATGAACTATCAAAAGTCTACTGCATCGATGATTCAAGATTGTATGCAACAGGATATTCGCTTGGGTCT
>JAKUNY010000190.1 GCA_022451765.1 Candidatus Poseidoniaceae archaeon | reverse complement strand
ATGCTAAGAGGGCGAACACGGTGTACCACAAGAGAACAAGAAGTGCGGCAACGATGTAGACAACAGCATCTCCGAGTGGAATCCACATATCGCTTCGGTAGCCGACAAGGAACATCGACGCAACAAGGAGGGCGATGACAGGCAAGGCGATGCTGCTCCAATGCCCAAAGATGAGCACAATACCTTGCCTCCAGCGAGGCATAGGTTGGGACAATCGCACCTCAAGAACGCCGCTTGTTCGATCACGACTAATACCATCTTGTGCGATGATGACAGCAGCCATCGTACCAGCGAACACAATCCCAATGCTGGCCAAAAACATGGTTTCCGTTGCAGTCTCAGGTAGTTGGTCAGCGGGTAATTGGAGGTTTGGGTCTGCAAATCCCCAGGCCATCCCTGGGATGAAGAGAAGCAGTATTGGCAGCATAATCAGCATCCTCGTTGAGAACATTCGCTCTCGTCCAAGCGCGTAGGCAAGATGCCACATACGCCTTGCAGGAGTCATTCCTCTTCACTCCCTATCGTGCGTAGTGGAATCATACTGCTCTGTTCGACTTCCATGCCAATTGATTCACGATCCAATCCTGTCGCTGCACAGAGCAGTTCGATGAGTGTCGGCGGTACAACGCGCCAAGTTGAAACGACAAATTCACGCTCGATGAGTGCTTTGAGTAAATCATGATGGCCGGATTCAATGACGTACCGATGCTCGTGCTCGTTAACGATGTGTTCCAAAACGTCCAATGAAGAAATCAATGAATCGGGTATCTCTTTGTCGACCACGATTTCGGTCATTTGTTCAAAGCCAAGCGAAGATTGCAGCGATTCTGTTGAACCATATGCAAGAAGTTGACCTCGGTGTAGAAGAGCAATTTTGTCGATAAGATTGTCAAGTTCACTCAAATGATGGCTTGAAATCATAATTGAGATTCCTTTGTTTGCAAGAGAGCGCAAGAGTCGCTTGAATGCGTCGATTGCGACGGGATCCATTCCGTTGAACGGCTCATCGAGGACGAGTATTTCCGGTGTCCCAAGCAATGCTACTGCCAGCGAAAGGCGCTGCCGCATTCCTTGGCTTAACGAATCAAGGGATGCATCAACTCGATTTTTGAGACCGACAACGGCAAGAACATCCAAAGCAGATTGAATGGAACAACCTCGCAAACGGGAAAATTCAGTCATGGTTTGCCGGACGGTTTGTTGGCTTGACCATCGCACTTGTTCAGGCATAAATCCGACGATTGATCGTAGTGTTTCGATTTCGAGGGGAGCTCCATTTCGAACAGCATGGCCATCTTCGAGAGGTAAAATGCCGCTGATCATCCGTAGAAGAGTGGTTTTTCCAGCGCCGTTTGTTCCGACAAGGCCGATGATTTCTCCTTCAGATATCGATAAATTGACTTGGGAAATTCCCGCCCCTTTGCGCTTATTCAACGGGTTGTACCATTTTGGTCGAGGGATTTTATGCCGGAATCCGATGGACTCGAACTGCATAGCAACCTTGTCCCCCATGACATGGCTTAGACGCTCCATGCCTCAAATGCTTTGTTTTGTCGAAACAACTCCCAAACGCATATGATGGTCCATCAACAAAGAAGTACAATGGGCTTGGCGTTCGATGCACTCAGCTTTCTCCTTGTTCTTGCATCGATTCCTCTGGCATTCATCGTCTACAAATTTGCAACGAAGGATGAATCGGCACGTCTTCAGTCCTTTCTCGGTGAAAAGACGCTGACCTACGCCATGCTTGGATTGTTGTTGTTGTTGATTGTCCCATACGGGGCGTTCATTCTCCTTCCGGTCATTTTGTCTTTATCCTTCCTGAGCCCGGCAGGACGATTGGATTGGCGTGAAAACAGAACGCAACGTTTGGTAGCCGTCGGTCTGGTTATCTTGATGCTTGGTGTTTCTGGACTTGTCCCCCTCGATCCACCACGCGCTCCGGAGGAGTGGGGAGAGCCGTTTGCTACCGAGAATCCCTACGCTCCTGCCTGGCCAAGCAGTGAGCAATACACATGGGTCTTTGTTGAAACCCAGAATCCTGCGAACTTTGAGGTTGTTCAAAGTCTTTCGATTCGAACGCCACATCAAGCAAATCCGTTCCAACAAACCGAATCCTCAATATGGATTTCTTCTTTGCTTGGTCTCCAAGAATCGAGAATGCGCCAAGCGATTGATTTGGTCGATGAACGAATTCCAATTCGAATCGACAGCGAGGCCTTCCGCCTCGACCAGAAAGGCGATGCACAATCACATACATTCCGCCCAAGTTCAGGCAATGTAGAACTCAACGTTTGGGTGTACGATTGTTACACGACGAGCGGAACCAACCCTGATGGAACGAAGGTAGGCGAAGTGGTCGTCGTTGGTCAGTCGGGCTGGGGCGGTTCGGTTGAGTTAATCGTTGTAGTGCGGCCATTTTTCCATGATGGTTTAACCTCTGACCCATACGCAGAATCCATCGTGAATGTTTGGTTAAATGAATAGTTTTATGGAAACCTAAATTTATATACCTCATTGTTTTAGGGTGGCCGAAAACGGAGATATAATGATGTTAATTACGACAAAAAAACCGATACTGCTAGCCCTATTGATTGTTCTCGGATCCATTGCTGGATGCATTGGGAACGATGAAGATGAAACCGAACTTGAAACCTTGACCATCGCATTTGAAGTCAAAGATGATTACACAAATGTGGATGAAAATCCTCAGAAGTTCGCCGACTACCTTGCTGAAGAACTCAACATGAACTTTGAGCTTTACCCAAGTGATTCCGAAGGAGCCATTCTCGAATCGCTTCGATTTGGTAACGCAGACATTGCCTTCATGGACGGAGCAGCCGCTTGGGTTGGTTGGCAACAATACGGTCTCGATGCATTAGCAGCAGACCAAAAGTCCGACGGACGCACATATTACAACGCACATGCGGTTGTTTTGAAGGATTCAGAAATGGCTGTTGCTCACCTTGATGGCGATGATTCAACAGACCCGTTTGCTCTCCTTGCTGGAAAGACGTCGTGTCACACTGGGTGGCTAAAGTCAGCAGGCATGCTTCTACCAATGGGCTTCCTCATTG
>JAKUNY010000019.1:7168-17445 GCA_022451765.1 Candidatus Poseidoniaceae archaeon | reverse complement strand
ACTCGTTCCAGCCCTTGTAGCAGTTGGATTGGCGATTGCAATCGCACGTCGAAACTAAGCGCAGTGTTCGACCAAACGCTCGAGGAAGCGACGGTGTTCACCCCCCCACATCTGGAGGATAACCGAAAGTTTCGATTTGTCTCCATGCAGCGTTCCCTGGAAAAAGCCAACACGATCCAAGTCGCTGTGAACAAGGTGCAAATGCTCGTGTGCAATTTCTACAAGAAACCCCTCTTCATGTTTGGTTATGCATGTTGAGTTATATTTTATGCAATCTCCATTACTGTCAAATTTTACCCTCCGTGAAGAAAGAAACGTTTCAACGCCCAAGAACAGTGCATCAACATCGATGCCCATGCCGTCCATGTCGGCTCCATACGAAGCAAGGAATGGCAGGTCCGTTTCGTTTTGCTCCATGAGATGATCAAGGCCACGAGCCATCTCATCTTCGTCCATGTCGTCACACAACCTGAGAGAGTTTGGTCCAACCAACAACTCGACCATCCGTTGCATCGATGGCAACAGCGAATGCATGCTCCCAGATGCCTTCTTGCCACGTTCGAGACACATCGACCGTCGTTGCACCCACCGAAGTGCTGGTCAATTGACCGAGAAGATCGTTCGCTCCATCTCCTGGAACAGCAACAAGAAACCCGATGCGCGTATCGGTATGATAGGCCCCGCTCGAGTCAAACACACCATCCATACCTGACAGCTGTGGATACCTTGTCGTATCGGAAAGACGTTGCTCAAGCGTGGACATGTTCGCAACAGCTGGAATCGATTCCCGGTTGTAGGAGGCCAATTCCTCGAACGAACCTTTGTCCAAGTAGGTGCAATTATCGCTGGACGGTTCACCTGTCACTTCGAACAGCACCCAGCCGGACGTATCGTCCGGATGAACCCACGAAACATTCCATTGTGTGATCGACGCATTCCGTTTGTCAAGGCCTCGCCAGATGTATCCGCCGTTGTCAAGGGCAGCAGATGCGCCGCTGGCGGAACCACCAATGTGGTCGAAACACTGCATGGCTTGTTCCAAGGTGTGTTGACGCATGCTGGATGCATCGGGTGGGTGGAGCTCTTCTTGACCACCCCAATCTTCCTGAACATCGTCATCGAGTGCCAGAATGTTTGACCGTGGTCGCAAGTCGTAATCCTTTCCAAGATCGAGAACTTTTGCCCCTCGGGTTAGTTTTGTGGCTTTGAAGGTATGATGCAGTTCCAACTCGCCCTCGGGGAGGATGTAATCGCCAAAGGCTTCTGAGAAGGGTGAACAATCTGTTTGCAATGAACCATCGTTGGAAATAATGACATCGACGGTTTGCTGCGAAGCCCAAGGATTGTCTTCTTCCGCCCAAATTTCCATGGTCGCTGATCCAAGGCAGAGTCGTTCAACATCGACATGAGTCGCAGCAATCTTCCATGTCTTGTCGTCACCGAGTGTGTCCTCACCAACAACTCTCCATCGCCAGCCCAATCGTTCTCCTGATGCACCTTCTTCGATGACGTCGGTTGCGAACAAATCTTGCAGTTCAATGGGTTGGAGCATAAGAGAAACACCTGGGAGGACAACATCAAGCGTTCCAAGCAAACCGCCAACATCGAACGTTTTGGCTGTTCCTTCGTACGGTTTGTTGTCAATTGTTGCAGAGAATTCAAACGCAGTTGAGAGGGTTGCCTGCTCTTTTAATTCGATGTGACGCTTTGTTGTCAGAACCGCTTCTCCTGGAACATAGGCTCCGTCTTCCGCATCCGGACAACTGCCTTGGTTGATGATGGAGTACGTATTTCTTCCAATGTCAAAATCATCAAACTCGTAGGTGTTGGTAATCTCGACCGCAAGCCAATCATTACTCCCATACGGTCCTTGTGAGCGAACTGCTCCATCGAGGTTGCTTGGAACAGGCGGCAATTGATTTGTCCCTTTTGTCACTCCGAGCGTTCCTCGACCTTCGTAATCCATGAAAATTCGACAATAATCATCGTCCGGTTCAAGGAAATTGAACACCAAGTCGAGAAAGCCTTCGCTCGCCATCACCGCTGGGCGGTCGCCAAGACCGCCCGAGATGCTGTACTCCATGGTGTCGCCATAACGAAGCGGTTCAGCAGTAAACGGCTCCAATGTGGAATTGATGTACCACCATCCTGCTGCTCCGAGGAACAACGACACGATGACGACTGCAATGACTTTTGGATCTTTGATCATATCAGCAAGTGTGGCAACGTCTTTTCGCTTTGTTGCGACGGGTGTGAAGACTTCCTCCGTTTCTTCTTCAACGAGGTCAGGGACGAGGACCGCTTCGAGGACTTCATCGTCTTCAATGACCGCTTCAACAGCCTCAGGCTGGTCTTCTTCGATGGAAATTGTGGTTTCATCTTCAAGCGAAAGAACGATTTCTTCCTCAACTGCTTCTTCAACAGGGTCAGCGTCGGATAATCCCACTTCAGTTCGTGCCAATCCTGCCTCAAGGAGGCGTTCCACCAATTCAGCTTTCTTTCCTGATGTTGGAAGGTCGTTGATGACGCACAGGGCCTTGAGTTTGGCCACGGTCAGCGATGATGTTTCATCCGCCATCTGTTCACCTCGATTGATTCGATGGCTCATCACCTATCAAGGATGGTGGTCAATGCGTCAACATGGACGTTCTTTTGTCCTCTTCAGGCCTGATACGGAACGTACGAGCCGTCCTCGGCTTGAATGTAGACGGTTTGATCGTAGGTACCATCAGGCATCTTGCGGAAAAAGTAGCCGTTTTCTGCTGGCTCAAACACGGGCTCAGCAGTCGCTTCAACCGCAGGCTCTGGTTCTGTCATCGCCGGTTCTGCTTGCGGAGGGCCGCTCGGACCAGAAGCAGCCTTTGGAGGGCCGCTCGGACCTGCTGCTGAAGGAGGTGGGCCACTTGGACCTGCAACGGTCGCAAGAACCTCATCTTCGGCCGTCTTGCTTGGTTCGGTTAATGCCTTGACACCTTCACCGTGTCGTTGGGCACCGAGGAATGCAAATGCAGAGAGACCGAGGAAGAGCAAAGCGAGGATACCAGCCCAAATCTGATTGGGCCACATGCTTCCATCAATTTCCATCTCTCCTGAGAGCGGTGGGCTGTCGTAATCGTTTCGATCGAGGTATTCTGCAAACATGCACTGTCCACCACCATCAACATCGAATTCGAAAACAAAGACTTCGTCCACAATCGGCGTTCTATCCGAGATTTGGAATTGAGAGTCGTGCGTTGAATCGCTTCGTGAGTCGCGCTTCGTGTCAAGGATTTCACCGGATGCACAATCATCAGAATTCAAGAGATAGACCGCAATGCGAGCGTTTGAATTTGTTGGAGGATCTGTTGCAGTAATCTCGATTTTAATCGGCACATCGGTGAAATCTTCGCCATCGATGGGTGGACCCCAGACAAAACCAAGATCCTGTTCGTAGGTGTTACCAACAGCTGAAGCACTAAATGAAAACGGGTACAAAGCAAATCCAAACATCAATGCAGCCAAACCAAGATACAGGAAAACATTCCAGCGTGAACGCTTGAGAGCTTCTTGACGTTCTTCCAGCGTCATATCCTTGATCAGTTCTTCGTGATGGTCCTCGAGAGGAGGGGCAGATTCCGTGGTCTCTTGCTCCGGCTCAGCAGGTTGTTCCTCATCCGACATGTAAGTGGGCCAAAACGGCCGAGCATTTGAAATCCTCTCTGTTTTCCTTCTGACCATGAGCGAGTTGCAGGAACGTGACGGGTTACGCCTAGTCGTCTTGTCGCGTGGCGCCCGTCTGTATTCGACGCGCCGTCTTGTTGAGGAGGCTCGAAAACGCGGACTTGATGTCAATGTTCTCGATCCAATGAGCTTCTCTTTGTTCGTCGACGATAACGGCATTGATGTCATGCACGAAGGACGACCGGCAGCCTTCGATGCTGTCATTCCACGTATTGGTCATTCCATCACCCGACACGGTGTTGCCGTTCTCCGCCACCTCGAACAAATGGGGATTTGGACGGCCAACACGGGACAAGGTATTCTCCAGAGCCGGGACAAATTGCATGCCTCACAACTTCTCGCCCGAAACAAAATCCCTGTTCCACGTACCGTTTATGTTCGAGATACTGCAGACATTGAACACGCCATCGAAGCGGTTGGTGGTCTTCCCGTCGTCGTCAAAGTTACCGAAGGAACCCAAGGCCAAGGCGTGTTCCTACGCCATACCTATCACGAAACGCGCAACCTTGTCCAAGGATTGTTGCACACCAAAAAAGCGATTCTCATTCAGGAATACATTGCTGAGTCCCACGGCACGGACATTCGTGCCCTTGTCGTTGGTGATCGCGTTGTTGCCTGCATGCGTCGACGTGCTCGTGGACGAGAGTTCCGAAGCAATTTCCACCTCAACGGCACCGTTGAACCGGTCAACCTTGATCCTGCCTTTGAGGAGGTTGCATGCCGAGCCGCACGTGTTCTTGGCCTACGTGTGGCTGGGGTTGACCTGCTCGAATCCGTGGACGGCCCACTCGTTCTCGAAGTGAACTCAAGCCCAGGATTGGAAGGTATCGAGAAGGCCAGTGGCGTCAACGTTGCCGGTGAAATTGTTGATTTCGTCATCAACGATGCCGTGTTCACAGAGGTTGAGTTGGACAAATTATTGCGAACCGTTCCCGGTGAAGGTGTTCTCTCCATTCAATTGCTTCATCATACGAATCTTATTGGCCATTCAATCGATGAAATCTTTGCTAACAGTGGCCAACCTCCCGTCTATGCGCTCAGTCGAGGTGAACGAATGATGTGGAATCCAGAGTTGAGCGTTCAACTTCGCTACGATGATGTCTTGATTTGTTACGGTGAATTGGATTCATTGCGGGCAACGCTTCGTAAAGCCGTCTTGATGTCCCCGCCAATCGTAACCGATTCGCCACCGGGCGAAGAGACCAACGCATGATTCGTCGCTTGAATTTTCTTCAACAGATTCATATGGAGGTGTGCATACTGCAGAGCGTCTGCAAGGACACGGGATGCACATCCGCTTCGGCGGAACAGCGAGGCAATGATGCCATATGGAGAGAAAGTATACACAGCCGAAGGCTCAACGACCGAGCCAGCTTCGTCTCACTGACGAAGACATTCAGCTTCCTCCACGTCTTGTTCACATCCAGAACCTTCCATGGCTGGATTGTTATGACCAACAGCTTCGTACGGAAAACAAATCCGAAAACACACGCAAAACCTACCTCAATGGGCTGCGGGCACTCGTTGAAACACCGCTCCCTGGTGAAGAGATTCTTAGTGAATCCGATTTAGAATCAATGAACGTTGTCATGCTGGCGAAACGGCTTGAGCCACTGAACGGACGAATCGATCGTTGGACACACTCCATGAGCGAATTGAGCCCTTCGACCTACAATGCCCGCCTTGCGGCAGCTCGTCACATGATTAAGTGGCTTGGGCATCGCTGGCCTGACCATCTGGTTCGCGCCCGAACTGGACGTAAACTACCTCGAACCTTGACCCGACGTGAACTTACTTCGGTCATTGAGGCGGCAAATACTTCGGAAAATGCCATCGCCTCCGTGGTTGTAACGGTCTTGTTGGATACTGGAATGCGCGTCTCTGAACTCTGTAATCTCAACCTTTCCGATATGGAACTCGAGGGATTGCATGCCAAGGTGATTGGCGGTAAGGGTGACAAGGACCGTATCGTTCTGTTTACACAACGAACCAAGAATTGCATCGATGCATATCTTCCAATCCGTTCTTCTCGACTACGAGACAATGAACATCCCTTCCTACTCAATCAAGCAGGCCGACGTTTGCAACCACGTGGTGTTCAACGCCTGATGGATCAACTCGCAATCGAGGCAGGATTACCGAAAGGGAAACTTACACCACACGTCCTGCGCCATAATTTTGCAACAGGGTTGCTCGAACGTGGAGCAGACCTGGTCACCATTCAGCGGCTTCTTGGCCACACCAGCATTGCAACGACTCGCGTGTATCTCGATATCTCCGACCAAACCTTGCGTGAAGTGTATCATCGTGCTCAATCGATGCGTCAGACAATGGATGAGGAGCAAGCGCTTCAGGATGAGAAACTCATCGAACAAGAAGGTGGAACCGAAACCTTCGGTATCGATGTTTCACGAACGTGAGCGTTTTCGCTTCTCAGTCGATTCAGGCCCTGCCCACGCTCGATGTGGCGTAACATCTTTGCCAGCATGTCCGGGGATGGGACAGTGCTTCCCAGAACGACATCGTGAGCAGTTTTCTTTTGAAGGCAGTTCGACGGTCTTTCGTAAACGACCATACTTCCGCCTTGGCATAGGAAACCATCAATCGAGACGGTTTTACAATGTAGCGCTTGTATTGAATCAGTTCTTACGGAACCAAGGCATGTCGGCCACGCTTCGTGGAACCTTCAAAGTCTTCCCTTTGCGGCCATCGTCGGACTTAACGGCTTTCACCTTCTGATCACCCTTGGTCATCTCCACGGTCTTTTCCGCGACTTTCTTCCCAGCGGCGGTCGCTTTCGATGCTGCTTTCTTTGCAGTCGCTTTTGCTTTCGATGTGGCTTTCTTTGCTGTTGACTTCGCTTTTGCAACGGATTTCTTTGCGGTGGATTTTGCGCTCTTGGCTGCGACGGCTGCCGCCAATTTAGCGGCGCTAGCTTTGTTCAAACCAGCCTTCTCAAGACCTGCTTTACCCGCTTTTGCAATCTTGGCTGCTGTGTTTAACCCAGCCGCCTGGAGTTTCTTTGCAGTCGCTGCACCTACACCGGGTAGTTCAGTCAAATCTTCGCCTTTGGAACCCGTCTTCTTTGCCATGGTCTCACTTGGTCGTCCATGAGACGTCGGATTCTTGAAGTATTCCGTGCGGAGGTTTTGTGATCAAGGCAAGACGTGGTCTCGGGTGTCTTGTATCTAATCATCACCGATTTACACGGTGTGTTGGATGTGGATTGCAATTAATCGATGCTGAAGCCCATCGAAAGGCAATCGATGCATTTCTCGACGTTCTCGACACCGATATCGTCGGTTCGGCCGCAGCGGTGGCAGTATCCGATATGCTTTACGAGATTCTTGTGTTGACTAGGTTGCACAAGCCCCCTTGCTGCGACATTCGGTTATGAAGACTTGTTCAGTCCTTAGGAGACATTGATGTGGTTGTGCGGTGTCAGACAACCATGGGAGTGGATTTGAAACCAGAACGTTCGGTTCTTCACGCTCAGGTTCGTAAAGCGAAGGGGAGCCATTGCATCGACGACGCTGGTCATTATCTCCGCCCTTCGACGTTCAAGGGCCCGTCTTCGAAAGTGTACCTTGGCGATGTAGCAGAAACGCTTCTTCGCTGTTCTATCGGCGCAGAGACCCCGACCTTCACCCAACAACCGGGTTTTGATGAACAACGGTGGACGATGGAATACACGGCAGGATCGCTTCGTGTGTTGATTCAATCAATGCCATACTGGGGTTTTGGCTTGTTTACTTCGGGGTATCGAAACGAGATTGTCATTCACGGCCCCGTTGAGGAACGAGCACGTTTGGTTCATGATTGGATTGCAGCATTGCAACACAACCCGTGGGAATTTGCCCATCGTGGCTCTGCGAAGAAAACGCTCCAAGCAGCAGAGTCTTCTTTGAAATCAAACGAAGACAACTGGCGCTCGCATCAACATCGAGCGCGAAGTGTGCTTAACGAAGCGATTGCATCACTTGAACATCACATCGACCGTATCGAGAAGAAAGGCGATGTCGAGGCCAGCATGATCAAGCTGGCTCGACTTGAAATCGATTTGGCGCAACAAGCACTCGCAGAAGACAACACGCCCGCTGTCGAGCGGGCACTTTCACGCGGAGAAGCTGCATTGTTGATTCCAATTCAGGAAGACGAAGATGAGGCTGACGGATCCATCCTCATCATCGAGGAAGACATACCGTTCGTTGATTTGAGCGATGATGCCTCCGAGTGACCGCGCGTCGCGTTGATAAAGGGAAGGCGACTCGGGTGGAATGGTCCACATGGCAAAGAAGTCGGAAGGAAGCGGAATCCAGCAAGCAGCAGGATTGATTCGATACTTCGATGAAGAGTCGGAAGAATCGATGAAAATTTCACCGTTCCAAGTCTACTTTGCTTGTTTTGTCATTGGCGGCTTCTTCTACCTCGTCAACGAAGGTGTTGTTCAAGCCATCCTAAACTTGTTCTGAGCCTTACATTGGCCGAATAAGCACGATTTTTTGTTCCTGTTCAGCCATGCATTTTGCAACATGCATCGCAGAAGCGAGATTGATTGTTGCACCAATCGTTCGCGTTCCTTCTTCCTCGTGAAGGACCAATCGATGCGTGAGTTGATGCAGGACGTCTTCATCAATTCGCTCGAACACCCATTTCTCATCCTCAATTCGGACCAGAGCAGGGACGTCAACAAGAGGACCCATGGTCTGTTCAACGTTTCTTGAACGTGCCTCGAGACCTGCGAGATCTCGAAGGGGTTGCCAACGACGTTGTCGTGTCGGTGCTTTGATTCTACGATTCTTTTCGACGCCTGCGCGAAACGCTCTGCTCATTCCCATCCCATCCAGAAATCCGGAGATTTCTAGTTGCACCATCGCCATCTCGCATATAACAAGCGCGACCGTATTATCCGTAAAACAGCGATTTTCTTGCGTAGTTTGCATCAATCCACACGAAACAAACATTCTGTTGGACGTTTGAAGAATTTATGACGGTATTTTGCTATCAGGCGATAACCGATGTTGCGTAACGGTAATGGAATCAACCAAAGCGCTGGGAACCACATCTTGTAGTACCATCGCATGTACAAAACGCAGCGTATACCCGCAGCTGAGCGAATGTAGGGTTTGCCGTTTCGAATCAAATACACAGAATCGGCACTGCGGAGGTTTTCTGGCATGTTCTCGATAACGCGTTGGGCGTCTTCATCGAGAATCGGCCGATAACCGAGTTGTTTTCCTTTGCCAAGGCGTTTGTCAAGGAAGGTAGCAAGGCGGTGACAAAGTCCGCAATCTCCGTCCAAAAACAAGAAATCCCGTTGATCATCGATGTTGATTCGCTCAGCCAATTCAATCGACCATGTCTTAACGGTGAGCCCATCGGAAGAATGCACAACATCTGGGGAAAGGACATCGAGACCCAAGTCGTAGGATTCGAGCAATGAATTCGCCTCAAGCGATACCTCTGCTTGTTGAAATCTCCATGGCTGATGATGAACGTAGCCTCGGCGTAAGCATCCATTGTGTTCCGTGTACAAACAGTACCGCTCGAAGAGAAAGTGTTCCAATGATCCTGATGTAGCGGATTGAGGTGGGCCACTGGGCATTGAGGAGCCAATCAACTCTGCTCCATCGCTTGAGCGTCGCGATGTCCAAGTCAATGCGTCTCCGTTCCGTTTCACCCTGGCTTTTGCATATCGGTAAGCAAGCCCATAGGCTCGATTTGCGTAGAGACAAGTCACCAAACTCTTGGCATCCAGTGTAAGGAAAAAGACACCGTGCTGTCCGTCTTTGACGACGTAGGTACGTACGTTAAATTCAGCAAACGTTGAGATTCCGGGTACGGAAACGAGTCCTTTTGGATGGACGTTCCTCATCATGAATGGAATAACACCAACATAAGCTTCCCCATCGAAGAAGTCAATCGCCAAACCATCGGGTAGGTGTTGTTGAAGTCGTTTAGGGTCGACCCTCCAATGCATGAACGTCAAGTCACGCCATTCTTGCGAGATGGCATACGGACGCATCGGCATTGGGAACGGAAGATGTCCGTCCTCACGCTTTGCGCCCATGCCGTTCCGAGACCGTGCTTATGTTTCAACATCATTGACGGCTCGATGTTGCATGACGGAGATCAAGCATTGAGGAAACAACACAAAGTGATGCTCCCATTGGAATCGTGTAACGCAATCCCTCACCACTGGGGATGGCGAAGACGATTGTTCCAAGTGCAAGCAGAGCAAGTATTGCAACGTGAGGCGGCCTTGGCGAAGGTGGTGATTCTTCAAGGAGCCACGACAACGGCGTCGTCATCATCACTGCAATCCATGAACCGAGTAAGAGGAATGGAGCATGTTCAAACACGAGAAACCACAACAGGGGCCCAAACACCAAGCTCCAACGAACCCAGTTCAACTCTGGCCGAGAGCCGTCATCAAAACCGAGCAGCGGTAACAGCAGCACACCAGCCATCAATGCCGCCATCCATCCGACCAACCACAACGATGTTTTGACAGAGGTTTGGTCCGGAGTTTGTTGGTTGTGCATCAACAGTGCAGT
>JAKUNY010000019.1:0-7158 GCA_022451765.1 Candidatus Poseidoniaceae archaeon | reverse complement strand
ACACAAGAATTACAATCGCAACACCAATGCTCCATGCCAATGCCTTGCTTCGGCCATTTCCTGCACCTAAATGGACATCAATATCTCGTTGAGTGGCTGCGAAGATGTGGAGATTGAAGGCCAGAAAAATCCACATCCAGAAGGTTGCGTATGCGTCATCTTGGCGAGGATCGCTCCACCATGATTCATCAAACACGCCGGAGGAAAGATACGCCATGAACAGATAGGCAAAGGCCGTGAGGACGAATGGAGATGCTGGAACGTAGAATCGGTTTTGGTAGCGTTGCAGGCCGCTTGGAGGAGCATATGCAGCAAGCAGGCCGGTTATCACCACGAAGAGAGCGAGTGCAACAAACGCGACGCTCCACGCATCAATCATCGGAGATGGAATGGTTACCAGCGGCATTGTTTCGGGGGCAATGTACGCTGAATCATCGAACAACAAGGTCGAAGATACCAGCAACATGAGAGCGAGGGTTCGCTTCAATTTGTGCAGCCCTTCTGTTGTCCAAGTCTTCTGGGAGCCTTGACCGCTCCAAGCGAAGAGGTACACAAGCGGAAGAACCATCCATTCTACAAGTCCATCGCCTGCAAATAGAACGTGAAGGCGATCGACAAGCGAGGCGTCTGATTGCAGATAAGACACGACTTCAATGTGCGTTGTGTCGTGCGATAGAATCGCTGAAACTCGTAACGAGATAATCACAGCAAGAAGGGCAAAAGGAAGCCATCGCAGCGCTCGGAGCAACGATTCACTCTTGTTGCGAGCAAAGGTTTCCACCGATTTAGGAAACATCCAGATTGCAATGGACCCAAAGAACAGTGGGACCAACCAAGGCATGTCGTCGCCCAGCATGACCCGACCATGCATTCTCGCGCTATGATGCTAACGGCTTCGTAAGACACAAAGGGATGCGTCTTCAGGGTCTGGCATGGGCGAGCGAAGCGGTGAGGATGGTCTTCTCGCTCAAGCCGAAGTTGCTCCGCTCACCGGTCTTGCTGAATCACTCGGAATTGACCGAAGCAAGTGGATTCAAATGGCCACAAAGCCGCTCCCTGAAACCCTGCGACTGACCATGCATCACTACGACATCGAGTGGACAAGGAAACAACTCATCGCCATGGGTGCAACACCGTTGAAGTGGTCGATTGGGAACGAAGCCTATCAACTCCCATTTGCCCGTGGTCAAGCCCCTCGCGACGGGACAAGAGAATTGCTTGCATTTCTTCACGATACGGGTCGTGTGACGCGCCAAGAGGCTGCGAGTATGCTCCCCATTCTCGTTCTCAATCCTCAACCAAACGAACTCCTCCTCGACCTCTGTGCTGCTCCGGGATCTAAAGCAACCCATGCTGCTGAGCGAATGGCTCCGACGGGCGTGGTGGTTGCCAATGAACCAATTTCTGGAAGAGTCAACATGCTCGCAAGCAACCGAGGTCGCCTCTCACTCCACAACGTGATGATTACGCAGCACGATGGTCGCCACGTTGGGCGAATACCTAAGCCAGGGTTTGATGCAATCGTCGCCGATGTGCCGTGTACAGGCAGTGCCACCTCACGAAAGAACAAGGATGTCTGGTGGAGTTGGTCACCCAAAGGTGGGCGCACCATGTTTCAGTTGCAAGTTGATATCGCATCAAGGGGAGCTCAATTGCTTCGACCCGGCGGGACGATGGTCTACTCGACATGCTCGATCGACCCGGTTGAAAACGAAGCAGTGATCGCTGAGTTGATTCAGAAATGCCCTTGGATGGACGTCATTGAAATCGATGAATCCAACGTTGATGGATTGGTTTGGCATCAAGGGCTTTCTGCATGGAGTCCATTGGACGAGCAAGGAATAGTTTCACAACGTCCGCAAGATGTTCCGTTCTTCGATGAGCGCTACCTTCCTCCATCGGATGGTGCAATTTTGGACGCTCTGAGCAAGACCCGCCGATTGTATCCTCAGGACAACAACACTGGCGGATTCTTCGTTGCGCTTCTTCGCCATCGAGAAGATGCAACCCCCGAGGGTGTTGCGAGAACGTTCATCGATAAACTGGCAAAACGACGGGAAGAATCAGGATGGGAATCAAGACCTCTCGAGGCACCAAAACCAAACCGGCACACCGTTCATGGCGCAACGCAAGAGGAGGCTGCAGTTGTTATGCAACAGTGCAGATTGGACAATGCTGACTATTCATGGTGGAAGCGAGGAAAACGAATGGCAATTGCTCCTCCGTTGGTTTACAACCGTATATGGGCTCAAGAAACGCCCAATAAGCGTGGCGATCGATGGCCGGAAGGGACCTTTCACCCACTCCAAGTTCTCCACGTTGGTCTTCCAGCGTTTGTTTCAAAGAACGGAAACTGGCGGGCTCGACAAGAGTCCATTCCGTTGCTTTTCGATCAATTATCTGAAGACCTGCCTGACATCGATGCGGATGTTTTGCTGCGTCTCCTCAGAGGTGAAGCATTGGAACCCGCGGTTGTTTTTGCCAATGAAACGTCACCAAAAGGAGCCTTTTTGCTGAGATGTCAACATGAAACAGGAGCCTTGATCATCAACGCGTGGTGTGGTGAGCGAATCACACTTATGCTCGACAAAGGTGAACGTCGGTTGCTCTCGATTCGATTAAACTTGGAGGAAAAGGAATGAGACGTATTGCAGCCCTCCTCCTCATCCTACTTCTCCCGCTTGCATCCGCAGCAACCAGTGTTCACATTGAATGGGATGTCGGGCAACCAATCGACGCTGAACGCAGGTACATCGAACACTTTCCTAGTTCAACTGTGACTTGCACTAACTGCATGGCAACCACCGACGACGACATCGTTGTTCAGTGGTGGCGATACAGCGATCAGACCGGTTCTACATGGCCCGATGATGATGCAAATCTTCGTGCAGGAAATATGGGGATTGAATTAAATGAAAGTCGTTCCATCCTCAACGGAAACAACAGCGAGCAACGTCAACACCTCATCGATGTGGAAGGCACATTTTCAATCCGCTCCGATATCGAAGAACAGTACTATCTCTTCGCAGATTTGACGGTAGCACCTCTCGTCGACTTGCGTAATGATGTCATCATGCAGTTCCTGTTTGTTGACGAAAACAGCGAGGACAATCACGGAAGGGAACTGTCCTACCTCGTACGCGATCTCAGCTCAGAGGCTGGATTCTATCGGACGGCTGGGAACGTTTCAAACGTCAATGTAACCGTGTCGTATGAGCATCTCTTCGCTGCCGGCGTTGACCTCTCCGAAGAACGCTATGGCTGGAAGGTACTTATCGTGGTCATGGGCGCAGAAGCGGACTCGATTGATCCTCCTGGAGCCATCGCTTTGTACGAAACATCCGTACCAACGTCAAGTGAGAATGTCGGGCTGTTGGATTATTTGCCCCCGCTCGCTTTCATTGCTGTCACCCTCGTCATCCTTTTCACCGTGGTTCGCAGTTCGTTCAATCAAGAACATGGTTTACCAGAAGTTCGAGCGCGATGGAAGGATGGGAAAGATCCCGCCATCGTCATCGAAGTTGATGCCAAGCGAAGGGACGTAGCGATTCAGGGTTGCGAGGCTACAGAACCTTGGTCGATGCGAGGCGGTGTGAAGCGAAGCACCATCGATTCCGGTTCAAATCTAAGCTTTGATGTACGTTTCAAGAAATGGCATCACGAACCTCTCGTTCTGAGATTGAAGATGGAAGTCGATACATTAGGTGGATGGACACAAAACATTCGCTTGCCACTCCGCAACAAATCACAACGAAGCGTTGAAGATGAGCAAGACTGACGTCCTCGCATGGACCTCGATGCGACCGACCGTGACCTCCTTGCAGCTTTGCTTGAAGATGCACGAATCAGTCAACGAGGTCTTGCTAAACGCGTCGGCGTCGCTCAAGGGACCATCACGAACCGTCTGCGACGTCTCGAAGGAATGGGCGTCATCAAGGGTTACACTGTGCTTCTTGATGCCGAGAGCATTGGGTGGACCATGACCGTCATTACAGGGTTAACTATTCAGAAAGGCTCGATGATCGACGTTCAGCAACAAATCGCTGCTGATCCTCGTGTGTTCGCTGTTTATGACGTAACAGGTGATTACGATTCAATGGTCCTTGCTCGCGTCCGGGGACGAAAGGATTTGGACGATTTAACCAAGACCGTCTTCACACTGCAAGGCGTTCAACGGTCGTTTACACAAGTCGTTCTCAACACGGTAAAAGAAGACGGGCGGGTCGTTCCAACTGAAGAGTGAATCGGTTAAATCGTCTTCACTTTAATTCGCCACCGTTTCTTCGACTTGTCGAATCTTGAGGATGTAACTTCAATGTCATGAGCTGAGTTTACTGCCATGAGCATGTCCCTGTTGTCCCATTCCATTACCGACATTTGGTCTCGCCAGAGAACGCCTTCGTTCTTATCGTCCAAACGAAAAACGATGCCTTGATGTGCTCCTTCGGTAAGGTGGCGAAGGATTCGAGCCTGCTTGATGACGTCACCCTCTTGAGGTGTGGGGATGACAGTTTCTCGTTTGTTGGCTTGTTTCTTTGGTTTCATCAATTGTACTTTGCTCCAATCGGGAACTTCCTTGTATCCAAAGGTCAACACTCCAACGTCCTCAAACGGGTATTCTTCATCGATGCGTTCATGTGGGTTGTGCAGTACTGCAATCTCGTGTTGGTCAAGATCGATGGTCTGAACGTTGTCTCCGAGTCTTGGGATGAGAGCACCGACTAATATCCGCCCACCCAAAAACGAACTCAACCAACTTCGATAATTTCGCACACGACATTCAGAGTAGCTAACTGTCCATTCCCGGACCTTGTCGCGTGGCTGGATGAGGTCGCCCTCATGTTGTGCTTCGTTCGGGAATTCGATTGCATCCCACGTCCCAAACATGGAAAGCAATTTCTTGAGGGCTTTGAGTGTCTCTTCATCGAAATCCTCGTGGTGCTCGTCAGATATTCTAAGAAGTGAAAAGAGCTCCTCTTTTGATTTCGCAACAAAGGAGCCAGTGAGCGCTCGTGGTTTGACACTCGCATCCACGTTTGCAAAGCCGACGCAGGCCAAGACGGTCTCGATCACATCTTGCTGTATTTCGATTCCTACATGTCGGCTGATTTCATGGAAACGGCCAACCGCTTCCTCAAGCTTTGCAAACGTCCAACCTCTCGATCGACCGTTTTGATGAAGCACATTGTCGATCATTTCAATGTCGCCCTTGTAATTCTTGACTTCGATGAAGACAATTCGATTTCGCAGAAGCGCAATGATGTCCGCTTCGCGACGACTTTTTCCGCTGATGATTTGATCGATACGGGCTGAATGGTATACTTCGACAACATCATCCAGTTGGCGCAAGGCTTCACACACTGCAACTTCCGCTTCGGTTGCAGCCTTCTTCGCAAAGTCCGGCTTTGGGTAGGATTTGAGGTCCCGGGCTTTCAACCAACGGTAGTTGCGCAGAATGCCCATGATGGTGTTTAGGGTTGGAGGGTACTTTAACTTCCACCCGCGCAGTTAGACATCGTCCTTACGGATGAGAGCAACCATGTCCATGTGAGGTACCAACGCTCCGGCAAGTCCACCAAGACTTTCGACGACGCGTGTCTCAGGTTTTAGAGTCCGCATCAAGACCTTGCGGAGATCTTCATCGATTTGAACATCGAACGACTCAAGCCGGCGACGGAGATTGGCTTGCAGCCTGCCTCCGGTTCGATCCCAGTCCATCAGCAGGGTCATGGTCGAACGGCGGTCGTGGGTTCGGGTTCCGTACGTTTCGTAGAGATAAGCAGTGAGTCGATCCATGCCCCATCCCCGGTTGACAACCTCGATTGGACCGTCAAATCCAAGGCGCAGAAGTGCCATTTTGTCCCTTGGACCTTCAACGATGATGGCGAATCCTTCGTCTCGATTTCTTCGACGTGCTTCACCCAACGCCTTACCGGCGGTTGCAAACCGCTGAATTGTGTTGGTTGGGTCCATGGTAGCACCGAGTTGATTCACAATGAATATTGTTCTTGAAGATGTGTGAGTTTGCCGGAGAACATACATTAATATGAAAGAAAATGAACGTAAAGAATTTCACTCTGGTGCCCGGTTTACGCCAACGCTTAAAGTGGACCCTCGCGCCCCTTTGAACAGGGTGCATCCATGCCGGCGGAAGATACCGTTTTCTACGTACTTTATGACAAATACATGTTCTGGTCAATTCTAGTAGCAATATTCACATTCGGTTGGCTCATTACTGCTATTTTGCGCTATCGCGAAGGCGTAGAACCGGACACGACAAATATCGATCATATCGAAGTGGGCGCCTTCCCCGTCGATCGGCACAATACGAGGCTTGAGGCCATGTTCTACATCATGCCCACCATCCTTGTGGTGTGGCTCACCGTTCTTGCGCTCGGGTCCAACACAGCCGTTTGGAACCCAAACGAGGAAGAAACCTTTGAAATCAACATCAACGCCTACCAATGGTACTTCGAATTCGACTACGCCGAACAGCTCACTTGGGAAGACACCGGGACGGGGATTGATGTTTTGTGGGACCAAGGCGTCATGCAGGTCGATGCCACTGGCACCGAGGCTACGACTGTTAAAGTGAAGATTGGTAGCGACAAATCCGATTATGAAATCAACAATGGTTCGAGTTTGATGGCCATAACTGCCAACTACGACTCCGCTCAACATGCCTACGTCAAAGTCTATGACGCCGAGGATGCACTCATCCACACCTGGGAAAACATCCCTCGCGGCCATACCTTCGTTACACCCTCTGACCCGATGATTGTTCCATGCGATGAGTTGGTTGATGCAACAATGAAATCCAAATCGGCCGACACAACCGATACTCGCAACGTCGGTGTACAACACGCCTTCTGGGTTCCAGAATGGGGAATGAAAGAAGATTTCGTACCCGGCCTTGAAGACGGTACAACACTCTACTTCATGCCCGACGATTCAGGGACCTTCCCGATCCGTTGTGCAGAATACTGTGGACTGCAACATTCCGTCATGACGGGTCAGGTCATGGTCGTCGCTCGCGAGGGTATGACTTGCGACTACGACAGTGGCGTAGCGAAGAGCGATACAAGTTCATCCGACTCTTATGACGGAGGTGAGATGTGATGCGTCGACGAGTTGTTGGAATCCTCGGGCTCCTTCTCG
>JAKUNY010000189.1 GCA_022451765.1 Candidatus Poseidoniaceae archaeon | reverse complement strand
AACCGGATGGCCACATTAAGAAATAACTGAAATTGGAAAATAAATATTTTTAACACATATTTTGAACTATAAATCGAGAGACTGCAGATTTGTCAGCCCCCGTTACGTAGCATTCATGGCTTTGAATGGCTTATCTCTAACCCACTCTAATACCACGGATTTGACTGGGGGATACGAGTTCCCAACCAACCAAAATTAATTCTCTGTACCGAGTCATTTCATGGGATTATACTCGCTACCGTTGTGAATGCCATTGAATCAAGTGGTTGAAGAATCAAGTTCAAGTGTCGGTTTGTGTTCACTCAGACGTGGAAGGCAGTACATTCTCTGAATTGAACTGGAAGAATTCTTTTCTTCTAGGAACTCCGGGGGACGACGAAATTGGCGGTGTTCCACGTCAAGTCCCAGGTGCATGCTGGTCTCGCGTTCATCCGACAAACGTTCCAGATCCAAAACTTAGATTGTGGTCAAATGAAGTTGGAGAGCTCCTCGGCTTACAGCGAGGTGATGCTCAAATTCTCGGGGGGAATATGGTCGTAGAGGGAATGGATCCATATGCTCAACGATACGGTGGGCACCAATTTGGGAACTGGGCCAATCAACTCGGTGATGGTCGAGCCATTACGTTGGGTGAGGTTACTGCAGGAGATAAAATCCTGGAGTTGCAGTTGAAAGGACCAGGAAGAACACCCTACTCACGATTTGCAGATGGAAAGGCAGTTCTGCGATCTTCCATACGTGAATTCCTTTGCAGTGAAGCTATGCATCATCTTGGAGTCCCAACAACTCGTGCTCTTTCTTTGGTTACGACAGGAGAGAATGTTGTTCGAGATGTCATGTACAACGGAAATCCTGCACCTGAAGCAGGTGCAATTGTTTGCAGAGTCGCACAGAGCTTCATACGATTTGGCTCTTTTCAAATTCATGCGATGAATGGTGACAAAGCGACCCTTGAACAACTGGTAGACCACACGATACAACAGCACTTCCCTAAACATTCGATGTCCGATGATGCGAGTCTCATCGCCTGGCTTAATCAGATTGCAACGGAGACGGCGGTCATGATTGCACACTGGATGCGTGTGGGTTTCGTACACGGTGTCATGAACACGGACAACATGTCGATCCACGGACTAACCATCGATTACGGCCCATACGGATGGATTGAAGATTACAATCCAAATTGGACACCAAACACAACCGATGCACGGACAGGGCGATACAGATTTGGCCAGCAAGCACAGATAGGCGCTTGGAATTTAGCTCGCTTATTGGAATCCATCAGCCCTTTGATGGAAGACCCGGAACGCCTCTATGAGTGTCTGGAGACGTATTACACGGCCTATGAAGAGCAGAACAATGCATTTTGGGCAGACAAACTTGGACTTGATGAGTTTCAAGACGAAGATGAAACCCTCGTGACGCAGCTCACCTCAAATCTGCAACTTGTTGAAACAGACATGACAATTTTCTTTCGGTTGCTTTCCACAATGGAAAAGCCAGACGTCGATCATCTTCAGTTTGCTTTTTATGATTCAGAAAATATTCCAACCGATGAATGGAATACGTGGCTTGCCTCTTGGTGGAAACGGGTGGGCGGGAAACCAAACCACGCAGTAATGAAAAAAACAAATCCAAAGTATGTATTACGTAACTGGATGGCCCAACTTGCGATTGATGCTGCTGAAAAAGAAGATTACTCTATCGCTGTTGAATTGCTCGAACTCATGAAAACTCCATACGATGAACATGAGAACCATGAAGAGAAGTGGTTCCAAAAGCGACCAGAGTGGGCAAGGCATCGCGTGGGTTGCTCGATGTTATCGTGTTCGAGTTAGTATTATTCTTCTTCCCAACCATGACGTCGAGCAAGCTCCTTGCTCACAAGTGGATTTTTGCAATGCGGGCATTTGTCGGACGGTGAGAGCAAGTCGGGGCGAATTGCCAACACGGCCATGCATGTGGGACAGGCTGCTAACATTTCCCCATCTTCCAAATCGGCCTCCGGAGTAGGAATGAATGTGTTGTAGCCTTGTTTGTAGAGCGGTGAGAAATGGTAGCGAACACGCTGAAACGAGCTGAACGCTGCATAACCCATGATGAGCATGAACAGCAGACCACCGACTGCACCAGCGATTACATTGTACAGATTGATTAAAAACAGGAGAAAGAAGAGAACAGCAGCCATTCCAATGATCAATGCAGCAGGCCAATATGCCCACGTTCGACGTGAGCGATAAGAGAACCATATCGACGTCGTCACAAAGAGAGGAATACCCCAGAGAAGAAGTGCTGCCCGACCGGCATATAACTGTGCAATGCTTGCAAAATCCCATGCGATAAGGACGATGATCAAACTATCAATTGCAAGAATCAACGAAGTGCTTCGATGCGTTTGATCAAACAGGGCTGATAGGGTTGCAGATGGTCGCTGACCACCTGAACCAGCCAGAACGATGTCATCGCCTCTGTTCCCTGCCATGGTGGTACGAATCAGAGCCCGCACATGAAGTCTTGTAATCAGCGAAGGAGTCTTGATGGACAATACCCTCGCAATGGTATGAGCGTCCGTGATACCGACGTGGAGAGGCGGGGTTCCAGTTTGTCTGGAAAACGCATTCTTGTGGGTGTAACAGGAGGAATCGCTGCTGTTGATACTGTTCGTCTCCTTCGGGAAATGCGAAGACATGGCGCTGAAATGCTGGTTATCATGACCGAGAGTGCTCAGAGAGTGATTACGCCACTGGCAGTCGAATGGGCCAGCCAATGCGAAGTCATCACCGACTGGGATGGTGATATGAAGCAGTTGGAGGATGTTGATGCGATTCTTGTGGCTCCAGCGACACGCAACACGATTGCTGCACATCTTCATGGCATGCAGCAAGGACCGTTGTTAATGGCCCTGAGCGCTGCTCGATCGCGTGATACGCACGTGCTCATGGTTCCAAGTATGCATGCAGACCTTGCAGACGATCCAGTTACAGACGACATCGTAGAACGCTTACGAGAAGAAGGAATTGATGTCCTGTGGGGTGATTTGGAGGAAGGTAAGCGGAAAACACCCAACCATGAACACGTTGTGGCTC
>JAKUNY010000188.1 GCA_022451765.1 Candidatus Poseidoniaceae archaeon | reverse complement strand
CATGAAACATTGATTCACGTGGAGCGCCTTCTCGAGTCGTCTGTGCGTGTCCATGTCCGAACGGGCATCAATCCAAAGATCGATTCCCTAGTAAAGAGTGCGGTTGAGAAACGTGATCGTAAGCGTCAACACTTTGGTTCCGGGCCAATAAGTGTTGAGGATCCAAGCCGTCGAATCGCAGAGATGCGATTGCGAAAGTCCGAGGAAGAGATTCTACAAATGCGATACGCTGCTGCAGTTTCTTCAAAAGCTCATGAGTTAGCGATGGCTGCGAGCAAGGATGGAATTCATGAATTCCAAATCCAATCAATCATTGAAGGATTCTTTGTTTATGGCGGTACGAGTGGATGGGCATATCCATCGATTGTTGGTTGTGGTGAAAACGCAACCATTCTTCACTATACGGTCAACAATTCGCCTTGTGATTCAAACGAAATCATTCTTATTGATGCCGGTGCAGAATACGAAGGATATGCCGCTGACATTACTCGATCTTGGCCAATTGGTGGTACATTTTCCGAGGCTCAGAAAGAAATCTACGAAATTGTACTCGATGCTCAAGAGAAAGCAATCGATGCTTGTCGTGTCGGTAATCCCTACAATGAACCTCATGATGTTGCCAGAAAAGCACTTGCGGAAGGTCTTGTGAGGCTTGGTGTTATCAAACAATCCGTTGAAGAGGCTCTGGATATGGATTCTGGTGAATTGAAGAAATGGTACATGCACAACACCGGTCATTGGCTTGGTCTCGATGTGCATGATGTTGGAACCTACAAGCCGGATGGGACACCACGTCTCTTGGAAGCTGGTATGGTACTTACTGTAGAACCTGGTCTCTATTTTGGTGCGTGGCGCCCAGATGTTGATTGCCCACAACGCTATGCTAACATCGGTATCCGAATCGAAGATGACGTTCTCGTCACCGATGGAGATCCTGATGTCCTTACGGGTTCATGTCCTAAAACAATTGATGATATTGAACGAATTGTTGGTAGTCTTTGAGGTGGCCTCATGGCATGGAGTCAGATTCTTGAACGCGTCCAGTCCTCAGACAGAATCTGGAGGCTCTCGGTAGAGGATTGTATTGAGCTCTATGACAATGCACCCCTACATCCTTTGATGGCGGCAGCACATTACCGAAGAATTCAACACAACCCGACCAATCAAGTGACATATCTCGTGGATCGCAACATCAATTACACAAACGTCTGCACAATCAACTGTCAATTCTGCTCATTCTATAGGCCACCCGGACACGATGAAACCTACACGCAATCGTATGATGAAATTCACGCACGTATACATGAATTGGAAGGAATTGGTGGGTCAAGAATTCTCATGCAAGGGGGAGTTAACCCTTCGTTGGAGTTTGACTGGTACATTAACCTCATCAAGGAATTGAGAGACCAACACCCAAGCATTGATCTCGACTGCTTTTCACCAATTGAGATTGAAGGGATTGCGGAAGTGACCAATCTCTCAACGCAAGAGGTGCTTGTCAGGCTCAAAGAAGCAGGCATGCACGGTTTGCCAGGTGGCGGTGCAGAAATGCTCGTAGAAGATGTCCGTAAGGACGTATCTCCAAAAAAAGGTCATCCCGACAATTGGTTAAGAGTTATGAAAGAGGCCCAACTTCTTGGCCTCACCACAAGTGCAACGAATGTAATCGGCTTTGGAGAAACCAACGCTGATCGAGTTCAACATTTACGACGCATTCGTGAACAACAAGATGAAGTTCGAAAACTGAATCTACCAGGATTCACATCCTTCATTGCATGGCCTGTCCAGTTGGAAACCAACACATTTGGAAAACGCAACAAGGGCCAGAATAAGTTTGAGCGGGGTGCTGGACCAACCGAATATCTTCGACATGTTGCAATATCTCGTCTTTTCTTGGATAATGTTGACCACATCCAAGCATCGTGGCCAACAATGGGAATGGGTATTGCTCAGATGGCTCTTCTCGCCGGGGCAGATGATGCAGGTTCTACTATGATGGAAGAGAACGTTGTTTCCGCCTCCGGCACTACAAAATTCAGCGCAACTGAATACGAACTTCAGTTATCGATTCGTCGTGCTGGTTTCTTGCCAGTCCGAAGAAACAGTGACTATGACCGACTCGACACTCCAAATGCGCTCGCTGGTTCTCCAGAGGTTATGTGTAAACCTCCACTTCATGCTGTTGAGTTGGTATAGAACACGACCCATATCTCAGCAGCAATGTTTCTTCCGCCCTTGCCTGATTCTCCAGTTGGGTTGTACTCTTGGCCGTTGAATAAACCTCGATATGTCAATTCGTTGTTCTGTCCATTCATATCAACCCACGAAGTGATGTCATATGTCCATTGTTTGACATCTTGTCCAGCACACCAACCTGCACGGCCGTACGGCCATGAGCCAAACTGATTTGCAACTACACCATTGCTTATTTCATTCTCACATCCTGTGTTCGAATACACAATTGGATGCCACTCATATGTATGGTGTGGGCCCATGTAATAATGATGCTGATGATCACAAAATTCTGCGCAATTGGCGTCATCTTGTTGGAATCCATGTCCCGTGATGGTAGCAACAATTTCGACTCGCGTTGTCTCGCTTGGTACAGTGAAATTGAGGCTTCGAACATAGCGACTTTCGTTATTGTAGGTTCCATCAAATTGACCGCCTGTAAACCCGAACTCTGCATCAAATGCACGCTCTCCGCTTCCCCAATTTGAGAACAAGAACTTGATGGTCAAATCGCCCTTGTTTGCTCCCTTGTAACGGAATCTACGTTCCTGATCATCTTCCAACATGAAAAGATAAGGGCTGATGTCAGTCAACCAGCGTCCTTCCCTGCCGTAGGTTGTTATCCATCGCATAAACTCCGTGTTGCAGACTGAAGAGTTGTCTGGGTCACAGATGTACAAATGGGCAAGATAATCCCATTCATGACAACCACCGTAGCTCTGATCACTTTTCTGATAACGATTGCGTCGTTCTTCGCAGGCACGCTCATGGAAGACTTCGAGTGTATCATACGAACTCAAATTCTCAGGGAGTGTAAATGTTGCATTACGGTACGAATTGTGGTTACCACCCCACCCGCCAGAGTGACGCTCGAAATCGTAGAGTGTTATCACATCAATGCCCGAATCTTGCAT
>JAKUNY010000187.1 GCA_022451765.1 Candidatus Poseidoniaceae archaeon | reverse complement strand
TGCGAGGTGAAGCTCATGTGTCGAAAGATCATTGGGAATATGGATTCAGAGCCGCTTTTCCAATAGCACCTTCGGTACGAGGACGAGAGGCGCATCAGTGTCCGCATCGTTTCCGCAAAGGGTGACTTACCCTGCGCTGCGAGCATCTCTCGTGCAAAGTAAACAAGGCCGTATCCCGTTGCCTCAGGTCGAATCAAAGAACCACCGTAAGAGAGTCCTTTTCCGGTGAGGACACCGGCTTGGAACTCGTTGCGGAGTTTGCGGTACATACCGTACATGTAGCCAATTTCTCGACCACCAACACCAATGTCACCAGCAGGAACGTCACAGTCCTGTCCAATGTGGCGCCACAGCTCCATCATGAACGATTGGCAGAAACGCATGACTTCAGCGTCACTCTTGCCTTTTGGATCAAAGTCTGATCCACCTTTTCCGCCACCCATTGGAAGGCCTGTGAGGCTGTTCTTGAAAATCTGCTCGAACGCGAGGAACTTCAGAATCGATGTATAGACGGATGGGGGAAATCGTAGTCCCCCCTTGTATGGCCCTATAGCACCGTTGAATTGTACTCGAAAACCTCGGTTCACATGTTCGTTTCCGTTGTCGTCAACCCAAGGGACTCGAAAATGGACGAGGCGCTCGGGTTCAACGACGCGCTTGGCCATGTCAACGTACTCAGGGTGGCGTTCCAAAGCAGGCCCCAAACTCTCGAGTACTTCCCACACAGCCTGATGGAATTCGGATTGTTCTGGATCACGGGCGACAACTGCATCATAGATTTCTTTCACAATTTGCATAAGGGGTTTCCACCTTGAGCCTCTCGACCCTCAAAGTGTTTCTAATGGTTGTCATTGAATAGGTAGGCCAGAGGTCGTTTCAAACAGGTTATAGAGGGCAGACAGTCATGAATCGTTCAAGTCGCTGAATACGTCGTTGACCCTCAGCATCGACGTCTGCCATTGCATGAATTGCTTCCTCAATCATCGCATGCTGATCAGGTTGAATCGTCAGTAATCGGCGAAGGTGATCGAGCAGCGCCCATTCGTCTTCGCTGATTACCTCATCATCAAGGGCTGCAATTAATGCAGATTGGTACGTTGAAACTGTACCCATAGGAAGTTCAACGTCGCCCATTTCATCGAATGGGTTCAACTCTTCTCCTCGGGCGATGGAAAGACAGAGCGCAGTATCGCTTGGCTGGACACCAAGTGTAGCGGCAAGGATTCTCAGAATTGCGGCCTCATCATCGGTGACAATTGAATCTTCGAGAGCGGTCTCGACCAATTGGAGGTAGAGTCGGTTTCCAGCCGTGTCTTGGAGCATAAACGGGACACAGAGGCTATGATATTAGAGTGCTTTGTTGTAATACGTAATGTCTTACATTTGTGATACATTTATAGGCTGAAGTGCCTACCCAAGGGTAAGGAGGACCCCCGATGAGCAACCAAAGCACACTCACTTCGATTCGACTCGATGCTGATACTTTGCAAGAACTGGACATGCTCGTTGGACAGGATGGTATCAAAAACCGATCCGATGTCATACGACTTGCAATACAACAACTCCTTCATGGGCAAGCAAAGCTGCCTGGAATGAAGAGCGTGCGTATTCCCATTGGCCGCCAAATGGAGCGACATCTTGCCTCCCTGTACGAATTGTATGGCGTGTCTCACCAACAAGCCGCCTCAGAAGGATTGGCTCTTTACACTCAGAAGAAATTGGCAGAAGCCAAGGGAATCCAGAATGAACTCGATGATGTTGTCGCCAACGCAGTTGGCGCAACTCAAGCAAGCAAGGAATACCACGAATGAAAAAGCGGTGAGAGCAGAGAGGGGATGGGATGATTTGGCCAAACGAAGACAAAACGCTTCCAGAGGCCACCTTCAATGCGGTGCAAGATCGGTCCAACTTGCACGGCTTAGCAACCTTGCGGATTCGTGCCCGTCGTGCACTACGTGACCAATGTGGACCCCAACACCACAACCCCCACAGCCCCCCGGATGACGGACGGGGGGACTCTGATTCCACACCTGTCTCTTGACGGTGGAAACCCCACACGTGCCGCGGCCCCCACTCCACGGCACACTCGATAACAATGAGCGAATGCTTTCGACAAGAATCCTTTAGAGGGGTCGTCATTGTTCTCTCAGTATGTCAGGCGATGAATCCTCTGTCTCCTCGGAAGAGATTCGCTATCTTGCTCATGAAAGGGCTCGTCCCGGTCAACTCGAAATGATTCATGATTGCCTCGCAGCTTTGCAGGCAGGTGGGCATCACCTCGCTGCTGCTCCCACCGGTATCGGGAAAACTGCTGCAGCTCTTGCTGCTGCCATCGATGCTGCTCGAACTGCAAACGGGCCACGCACCATTTTTTTCCTAACTTCTCGGCAGAGCCAACACAGAATTGTTGTCGACACCGTGCGCAGAATAAATGCACGACGACCTCCGCAGGAAAAGGTGAGGCTTGTGGACATGGGCGGTCAGTCGAACATGTGTGTCCAACCGTTTGCCAAAGAAACCCCTGCACTGTTTTCTTTGCTATGCAATCAAGCACGTTCGACTCGCAGTTGCAAACCATACCTTACCCAAGCACCTGGTCTTCGCCAAAGGATTCTCTCAGACCCCCTCCACGTTGATGAATTGGTTCAGATGACCCAAACCCATTCAGAGCATGGTGTCCCGACGCTAACATGCCCGTGGAAGGCCGCAAGAGAAGCCGTTTCTTCCGCTGATGTTTTTGTTGGGGACTACAATCACCTGTTTGTTGATGCAGTTCGGGAAGCTTCTCTCAATGCGATGGAGGTTGATTTATCGGATTTGATTGTGATTGTGGACGAAGCACACAATCTTCCGGCCAGAGTAAGAAGAGGCATGCAAACACGCATTACACCAACCATAGTGAGGAATGCTATTTCAGAAGTTGAAGAGCACTATGAGAACCTCGTTCGAGTTTCGACTTTGAATGACATGGTATCTGATGCTATTGAATTAAAAAGATGGAGTCTTGAGGTATGTAAGGAATTCAGATTAATCTTGACTAGAGAATTCAAAAATCTCCTAAACAAGTTAGGCGATAAGGATGAGATTGAAATTGAAGCACAACTTGTATTGAAATGGCTTGAATTTGCTTTTGACAAGGTTGCTACACACGTTAGCCAGTCAAAACTAACTGACAAGAATACAA
>JAKUNY010000186.1 GCA_022451765.1 Candidatus Poseidoniaceae archaeon | reverse complement strand
CGTCTTAATTCATATTGAAGTGCATTTGTGGAAAGACAACCTCAAGAAGGAGCCCCTCTAATCGTCGGTTATGGGGCACCTCGACGACGTTGGAATGGGATATTTTGAGCACATGATTGGAGCGTACAAGCTCGCTTTTCGGTTCGCATTGGGCGCGATTCAACTTCTCATACACGGATTGATTCCAGGCATCTTCATTGATGCAGGAAAGAATACTTCCGATGCCTACAAGAGGTAACCGTCTTTATTTGCCACGATTGGTCATCGATTCACGGAAGGATTGGAACGGTGTCTTTGAAATTTCGGCATGACTCTTTACGGAGAGGAAGTACGTGAACAAACCTGCTCCGATGGCTGCCGAGGCACCGATGAATGCTTTGTCACCGATGAAGTAGATTAAGAACAGCCCAGCAACAATGCCCCATATTTGCATGAATGGATAGAAGATTCCTTTGTAGGAGGGATCCCAGCCATGACGGTCACTGGTTTGGCGAAGGATGATGACACAGGTGTTAATCATGATGAAAATCATAATTTTGAATCCGGATGCTAATTTAACAACGTCTTTGAGTGGTACGAAGAAGATCGCCAAACCCATAGCAACGCCTGTCACGATAATTGGCCAATGGGGGGTTTCATACTTCTCATGGACACGCTCAAGCGCTGGTGGAAGTAGCTTGTCTTGGCCCATAGCGTACAAGAATCTCGAGGAGGCTAGAATTCCAGCAAGAGCCATTGAAATCATGGCTAGGACAGAAATAATCGCAGCAAATATTCCGAATTCGGTTCCTACAACTTCCTTTGCGAATACATAGATTGGATCTTCGACAACTTTCCCATCAACTTTCCACCATTCTCCGGGAATCGCAGCCATCATGAGATAGGCAATAGCTGAATACAGGATGGTCGCAATGAGCAATGAAAGGAGCATTCCGGCGGGTAGATTCTTTTCTGGATCTTTGACTTCGCCACCAATGGCGGCAACTTTTGTCACACCAGCGTAGGCTACAAACACAAAGGCAGAGGTTTCGGCTAGTGTCCACAAATCCGTATCGAAGGCTGCTCTGAATGGACGGCCACCATCGAAACCATCCACAAAGAATGCTGCGATGCAAGTAATAATCAGCATGGCCAGAGTTACGAAGAGGACCGGCGTTTGAATTGCCTTGACCTTCTTCACACCAAGTATATTCACGATGGTAATGAGAACCAAAGCACTCATTGATAGAACCATCATCCGCATTTGAATATCAAAATAGGTGGTAACTGCAACGAAATACGCCGAAAACCCAATCAGAGCAAAGCCTGATTTGAGCAAAAACGATGCCCATAGCCCTAGTCCGCTTATCGTCCCAATCATTGGACCGTACGTTCGCTCGAGATACACGTACGATCCACCACTCGACGGCATACCTGAAGACAGTTCTGCTTTGGATATTGCAGCAGGTAGAACAACTGCTGCGGCGACGATGAATGCAAGCCAAATTCCAGCACCCATAATGTCCGCAGCAAAGGTCGGTGTGACAAATATCCCCGGTAGCATGGCTGAGAGCGAGATGATAACAACACCAGCAAGACCCACGCTTCGTTTGAGTGTCTTTTTGATTGTGTCCGTTCCTTTTTCTACGATAGAATCGAGTTTTGAAATTACGGTGGAATTGGGTTTTGAAATCGCCATAACAATATCCCCGATTTACTGCACTATGTGTGCTTCTAAGTGCGTTCAAGTAAACTTAGGATATATTCTCTTGCATTTTTTAAGGATACAAATTACCGATTTCAGGGGGTCAGATTTTCGCAATAACCTTCATTTCGACAGCGATTGGAGTTGGTAGTGCACGAATAGCGAGTGTTGTTCGAGTAGGCCCGTAGTGGCCAAGAGTTTCAGCCCAGACCTCATTGTAGCCCGCAAAGTCACGATCCATGTCGACCAAGAAGGAGGTGACATCAACCACCTTTTCCATCGAAGACCCTGCCTCCTCAAGTATACGCGAAATATTTTCAACGACCGCTCGTGTTTGAGCCTTGATGTCGTATTCGAGAGGTTGGCCTTCGCCATCTCGGATAGGACCGCCGGGTATTGCGTTTGTCCCGGGCTGTCGCGGCCCTACACCAGATAGATAGAGCAAATCACCGACTCGACGAGCATGTGGATAGAGACCCACTGGCTTTGGAGCTGCATCGGTGTTTACTGCATCTTCGCCTTCAGCGGGGTTCCACAATGCAGGGCCATTATCGCTTGAGGGAGGTGCCTGCTCAGTTTCAGAACCGTCAGCATCGAGAACATTTCGTTCACCATGATAGACATCTACATCGTCTTCATCGTACTCCTTGTCACCCTGTCCATTCGAGGTCGGATCGAGGTGAACCACTGCGCCTCCCGCACCGTGCAGGGCTTCGTATGCGAGCACTCGGCCTGTGAGGTCGTTTCGATTGTCATTCATTGCTGAAAGCCACCACATCGGTTTGAACGTTACAACCTTCTGAACACGTATTTGCTGGTGAATAATTCGAGAAAGTTGGGCGACATCCTCGAGTCGACCCTCCTCAAGGAATTCAAGCACCTTTCGATTCCATTCATCGTCTTTGAGCGAGTGGATTTTATCGTCGGATGCATCAATAAATTCCGTGAACATTCGATTTGACATCGACATTGCAGTAACTGCAACAGCCTTCTTTCCAGATGACTTGAGAACGTCCAAACAGGCCTTTGCAAGAACAGTGGTTTCTGCACGGTTTGCATAAACGTTCGAGGAAACAATGACAGCCGGAATTGCATTATCAGGATTGAGCAATTTAAGCGCAACAACCGAACCTACATCAATTGGAAAACCATGGTAAGCCACTGTTCGACTCTGAAGACCACGAGCATGGTTTGCTTCGTTCCAAGCATGAGCAAAATCAGCATCAATCCGAAAGGAATAATCCATTGAGCCCAAATCGTGGAAATCCTGGTCAACAAGCGTCCAGGTTGGATTTGGATCTGCTTGAATCTGATGACCAATAATGCTTGGCCACGTCGTTGAATAGATGATGAGCAAATCCGCATCGCTTTGTGCGATTTGTTCACGCGCTTCATCGAATGCATCACGCAGTCGTTGCCAGCCTTCATTTTGCTCAGGAACCAACAGTGGGTGTGGATGAACAGGTACGAGATAGGATCCTAAAATTGGGTTGCTCATCCTCAAAC
>JAKUNY010000185.1 GCA_022451765.1 Candidatus Poseidoniaceae archaeon | reverse complement strand
AACTGCGAATGAAGCGGATCTTGAGGTAGCATTGGTCGATCGAGACATCCAAGTCACCATGCGAAGGGCTTGGAAGAAAATGAAATGGAGAGAACGCTTTCGTTTACTTTTATCGCTTTTTGTCGAAGAAGAGGATGAGGAAGAGGATCTAGACCTCGATGATTTGTTGTCAGATTCGGATTTGCTGTCTTCCATGATGGATGAATTGAAGCAATTCTCACCGGGTGCGGGAGAGGCTCTCATCGACGAGCGAGATCAATACATCGCAGAGAAAATTATGCAGTCAAAAACGGAGGAGAAAATGCTCGTTGTCGTCGGAGCGGGTCATCTTAAAGGGATTGAAAAAGCACTTTCACCTTACACTCCACTAGCTACTGAAGACATGGAGAGAATATCCTCGGTCCCCCGGAAGGGAATTGTTGGCAAGACTTTGCCATTTGCGATTCCACTGATTGTTATGGGACTTGTTGGATTTGCACTGTTCAACAACGATGATGTCGATGTTGTAAGGATGTTGACAATATGGACCCTGTTCAATGCAATCTTTGCCGCAGTTGGTTGTATCTTAGCACGGGGTCATCCTTTGGCAATACTAACCGCTGCACTTGCAAGTCCAATTACGTCATTGAATCCTGCCTTAGCAGCAGGTTGGTTCGCTGGTTACGTTCAACTTCGAATTTCTGAACCCACGGCAGAAGATTTGCAATTGTTCCTCAAGGGAACAACTATTGGTGGTTTCTGGAGCAATCGTGCAGGTCGAGTTTTACTGGTTACCGCCCTGACGAACCTTGGAAGCATGCTCGGTGCATGGTTTGCAGCCGCTGGATTCATTGGTGGGGGAATCACCTAACTGAGTCTCTGCATAACGCCAAGTAAGTCAGCGTGTGCTTGTACGTCATGAACTCTTAACCAATCAATTCCAACCTGTTGTGCACGTGCTGCTACACCAAGCGTACCATACAATCGATCATCCGTGGAGGAGTGGCCTGTTAATTGGCCGATCATTGATTTTCGAGAAACACCCCAAAGAACTGAAAAATCGTGTTCCCCACGAAACGTTTCCCAGCCGTTCAATAAATCGATGTTGTGTTCAAGTGTCTTTCCGAAGCCAATCCCTGGATCGAGACAGATTTTATTCGGTTCCAACCCTGCATCAACCAAGTATTCCGCAGTCGTGAGAAGTTGGTGAGAGACTTCCAGCAATGCATTGCCATAGGATGGATTGTGTTGCATGGTCTTTGGCGCACCAAGCATGTGCATAATGCAAACTGGGACCTTGCGGTCCAACACCAAGTCCACCATTTCTTGTGACCGCAGTCCCGAGACGTCATTGATGATGTTCGCTCCAGCGTCCAAAGCTTGTCGAGCGACCTCGTGATTTCGGGTATCAATTGATATTGGAACATCTGGAGAGTTGAATCGTAGGCCTGATATAACTGGAATCACCCGTTTGTGTTCTTGTTCTATAGAGATTTTTTCAGAACCTGGCCGGGTGCTTTCACCACCGATATCGATGATTGAAGCCCCTTCCTTCATCATTCGAAGGCTGGTGCTCATTGCGTCTGAGTGGTTGGTTTGACGAGAAGCCCTGTGAAAGGAATCGGGCGTGACGTTGTGGATCCCCATAAGACCTGGAGGCCCTGTGTGCCGGCGGAACGAAAAAGGTGCCAATGCATCAGCCATAACCAGTTGCAGTAAGGATGGATTGATAAGGTCTCATACCCAAGGGTTTTGCATGTCGGAGATTGAAGGCAACCATTCAACCAATGGTTCAAGCCCATCGTCGACGGAGGTAGGCGGCAGTGAAGCGTCGCTTGAACTTGCTGAGCGAGTAGCGCTTCGCCTCGATATTTACGATAAACCTGCGATCTTCAACATGCTTTCCAGCAGAGCAAAACTTGGAGCGGGCATTGTTACCGTATCTTTGCTCTTCTGGTGGCTTCTAATCAGCAATTCCTCTTCGGATGACTTGGGGGTCGGAGTTTCCAAATTCTTTGCATTGGACTTCAACCAGGTTGCACTCGCAGTAATGGCGCTGTCGTTCCTTCACTCTGCATTTGGTGACTTTGGCCGAGAAATGGGTTCACTTGTTCCATCTCTTATTTCAGGAGTCATGATCATCATGGTTCTCTTGTACGTAGGTGAACCAATTGTCACTGCTTTCATGTCCGATTCAATCGAGGTGAATACGGGGTTATGGCGCAGTGCTCGTCTTGCGTTGGTTGGAGCCGGTACCGTTTTCGGAGGTCATCTCATCGTGGATGCGTACCTTCTGTTATGTTTGCGTCGTTGTCTCGAAGCAAACGATCACTTCGTGCTTACACCTCCAGGCGATCATGATGAAAATGCTACCATGGAATGATACCCCTCAATTCATCAATACAACCCTCGAGGCGTAGTTATGGCCGGCCATGATGTCACTATCCTTCGACTTGGATATCGCCTTGGTCGTGACCCCCGAATTACCACGCACCTCGCTTTGGTCGCCAGAGCACTGGGCGCTAACCGTTTTCTTTTTTCTGGGGATGACGATGAGCGTCTAGCAGAAAACATTGGATCCGTCAATCAACGCTTCGGAGGTGACATGGTTGTCGAACATGTGAAGAGTCCAATGGCCTGGTTGAGAAAATTTGTTGGTGATGGTATTGATGGGAACCCTCCTGGGATTGCAGTTCATTTGACGATGTACGGTGCTTCCTATCGAAGTGTAACACCAACCATCCGAAGAGACCGTCCGCTGGTCGTTGTTGTAGGTGGGGCTAAGGTGCCTTCTGAAGTCTTTCAAATCTCGCAGTACAACCTCGCAGTTGGCAATCAACCGCATTCTGAGGTTGCAGCACTTGCATTGTTCTTGGATGGGTGGTATGGGTCTGGCTCAGCTGAGAGAATACTGGATGGCGGAGAATTGATTATCAATCCAAGCAACACTGGAAAAGACGTTACTGATACCAAATGAAGACCATGGTTCCATCAAAAACCATCCCCAATCATTATGGATGGCCTACATGGAATACCTCTGATGTCGATGGTCGGTAGCAGCCCTTCCGGATTCGCCCCGGGTCGACACAATCACTGATGCTACGTTGGACGCCATTCCAGTGTGGGCCGAGCTGAAGGCCCAGGGCATTCGGAAAGAAGTCCTCGGCGAGCTGTGCGGTCTGGTTGCGCCGGATATCGTACATCACCCGTCG